>CAYVYD010000151.1:0-6480 GCA_964454415.1 uncultured Hyphomicrobiaceae bacterium
ACAGGGCGGAGCGAACAGCAGAGAAGGCAAGACAAGCGATGTCGCGTATCGGAAAAAAAGCGGTGCCAATTCCCGACGGCGTCAGCGCCAATCTCGAGGGCCGGCAAATCAGCGTCAAGGGCCCCAAGGGCGAGCTCGCGCTGGTGCTGGTGGACGAGGTTTCGGCCGAGATGGGCGAGGACGGCATCACCGTCGCGCCGAAGGACGATTCCCAGCGCGCCCGCGCCATGTGGGGGCTCTCCCGGTCGCTGCTTGCCAACGTCGTCACCGGCGTGCATGAGGGCTTCGCAAAGACGCTTGAAATCAACGGGGTAGGCTATCGCGCTCAGGTTCAGGGAAAGAATTTGCAGTTGACCCTGGGGCTCAGCCACGACGTCGCCTATCCGATTCCCGACGGCATCAAGATCGAGTGTCCGAAACCGACCGAGATCATCGTTTCGGGGATCGAAAAGCAGAAGGTCGGCCAGGTGGCCGCGGAGATCCGCAAGTACCGGCCGCCCGAGCCCTACAAGGGCAAGGGCATCCGCTACGCGGGCGAATACGTCTTCCGCAAGGAAGGCAAGAAGAAGTAACGGAGCAGGCAATGGGCGCTTCGAACGGCAAGGGTGAACGGCGCAAGTCGCGCGTGCGGCGCAACTTGAAAAAGATGGCGCGCGGGCGGCCGCGGCTTTCCGTGTTCCGCTCCTCGCGGCACATCTACGCCCAGGTGATAGACGACGCCAAGGGTCACACGCTCGCCGCCGCCTCGACGCTCGACGGCGAGTTGCGCAAGTCGCTCGCCAAGGGCTGCGACAAGGAAGCCGCCGCCGCCGTCGGCAAGATGGTCGCCGAGCGCGCCGTCAAGGCCGGCGTCAAGGAGGTCGTCTTCGACCGCGGCGGATACATTTATCACGGACGCGTCAAGGCGCTGGCCGATGCCGCCCGCGAGGGCGGCTTGAGCTTCTAGGGCCGGGACGAGGAAGGAACAGGCAAGTGGCACGAGGTCCAATGAGACACCAGGACGAGCGCGAAAGCGAATTCGTCGATAAGCTCGTTCACATCAACCGCGTGGCCAAGGTGGTCAAGGGCGGGCGGCGCTTCGGTTTCGCGGCGCTGGTCGTGGTCGGCGACCAGAAGGGCCGCGTCGGCTTCGGTCACGGCAAGGCGCGCGAGGTGCCCGAGGCGATCCGCAAGGCGACCGAATCGGCGAAACGCAATCTGGTGCGGGTTCCGCTCAGGGAAGGGCGCACGCTGCACCACGACGTGACCGGCCGCCACGGCGCCGGGCGCGTGTTGCTGCGGGCGGCACCCCCCGGCACCGGCATCATCGCCGGCGGCCCTATGCGCGCGGTGTTCGAGACCCTGGGCGTCCAGGACGTCGTCGCCAAGTCGCTGGGCAGCACCAACCCCTACAACATGGTCCGCGCCACCATCGAGGCGCTCAAGCAGGAGGACAGCCCCCGCGGCGTCGCCGCCAGGCGCGGCAAGAAGGTGAGCGACATCGTATCGCGCCGCCGCGACACCGCCGGCGAGGCGACCGCCGGGGCCGAGGCCTAGGGGCCCGCCGCCGGGGGACGGGCCAACAGATTAAGGACGCAAGCCGATGGCCGAGAAATCCAGCGCCAAGACGATCACCGTCGAGCAGACGGGGAGTCCGATCCGCAGGTCAGGCGACCAGCGCGCGACCCTGATCGGCCTTGGCCTCAACCGCATGGGCCGGCGCCGCTCGCTGCCCGACACCGCCGAAGTTCGTGGTATGATCGCCAAGGTCGGACATCTGGTGCGCGTCGTCGACGACAAGGCTTAGACGAGAAGGCAAATAATATTATGCGTCTCAACGAGTTGAGAGATAACCCCGGGGCCACGCGCGCGCGCAAGCGGGTGGGCCGCGGCATTGGCTCGGGCAAGGGCAAGAGGGCCGGCCGGGGCGACAAGGGACAGAAATCGCGCTCGGGCGTGGCGATCAAGGGCTTCGAGGGCGGCCAGATGCCGATCCACCGGCGTCTTGCAAAACGCGGGTTCAACAACATCTTCAAGAAGGAGCTCAACGAGGTCAATCTGGACCGCGTCCAAAGCGCCATCGACAAGAAGACGCTCGACCCCAAGAAGCCGGTCACGGTCGAGGCGCTGCTCGAGGCGGGCATCATCCGCCGGGTGCGCGACGGGGTGCGGCTGCTGGGCCGCGGCGAGCTCAAGACCAAGGTCGCCTTCGAGGTGACGGGCGCCTCGGCAGGCGCCAAGAAGGCGGTCGAGAAGGCCGGCGGCTCGGTGACCCTGGTGGCGTTGCCAAAGCGCGCGCCGAAGGAAAAGGCGCCCCCCGCGGCGAAGCAGCAAACCAAGGCCGAGGCCCCCGCCAAACCGGCCGAGGCCAAGCCGACGGCGAAGCCCGCCACCAAGGCAAAGGCACCGGCGAAGAAACCGGCGCCCAAGGCCAGGACGACGAAGACGCAACCAAAGGACTAGGGGCTCGGGGGCTTACCGCCCGCCGATCCCGCCGAGAGGCCCATGGCATCAGCCGCCGAACAGCTCGCCGCCAATCTCAACTTCTCCGCCTTCGCCAAGGCCGACGAGCTCAAGCGGCGCCTGTGGTTCACGCTTGGCGCGCTGCTGATCTACCGGCTCGGCACCTACATCCCGATCCCGGGGATCAATCCGCAGGCGCTGGCCGACGTTTTCCAGCAAAATCAATCGGGTATCCTGGGCATGTTCAACATGTTCGCCGGCGGCGCCGTGGGCCGCATGGCGATCTTCGCGCTGAACATCATGCCCTATATCTCCGCCTCGATCATCATCCAGCTGATGACGACGGTCTCGCCCCATCTCGAGCAGCTCAAGAAGGAGGGCGAGCAGGGCCGCAAGCAGATCAACCAATACACCCGCTACGGCACCGTGTTCCTCGCCGCCATGCAGGGCTACGGCATCGCGGTCGGGCTCGAGGGAGCCGGAAACGTGGTGTTGGATCCGGGCTGGTTCTTCCGCATCTCGACGGTGATCACGCTGGTCGGCGGCACCATCTTCCTGATGTGGCTCGGCGAGCAGATCACCGCCCGCGGCGTCGGCAACGGCATCTCGCTGATCATCTTCGCCGGCATCGTCGCCGAGCTTCCCGCGGCCCTGGTCGGCACCCTCGAGCTCGGCCGCCAGGGAGCGCTCTCGGCGCCCCTGCTGGTAGCGCTGATAGCCATGTCGGTGATCGTGATTGCGTTCATCGTCTTCATGGAGCGCGCCCAGCGGCGGCTGCTGATCCAATATCCCAAGCGGCAGATGGGCAACCGCATGTTCCAGGGCGAATCCTCCCACCTGCCGCTCAAGCTCAACACCGCCGGCGTCATCCCGCCGATCTTCGCCTCGTCCCTGCTGCTGCTGCCCATCACCGTCGCCAATTTCTCGACCGGGCAGGGGCCCGAATGGCTGACCAGCATCACCGCGCTCTTGGGCCGCGGCCAGGCGCTCTATTTCATTCTCTACGTCTCGATGATCGTCTTCTTCGCCTTCTTCTATACGGCGGTCGTCTTCAATCCCAAGGACACCGCGGATAATCTGCGCAAATATGGCGGCTTCATCCCGGGCATCCGCCCCGGCGAGCGCACCGCCGAATATATCGACTACGTGCTGACCCGGATCACCGTCGTCGGCGCCGGCTATCTCGCCATCGTCTGCATCCTGCCGGAGTTCCTGATCTCCTATGCCTCGGTTCCGTTCTATTTCGGCGGCACCTCGCTCTTGATCGTGGTCTCCGTCACCATGGACACCGTCGCCCAGATCCAGAGCCATCTGCTCGCCCATCAATATGAGGGGCTGATCAAGAAGGCCAAGCTGCGCGGCGCGAGGCGGCGATGAACCTCATCCTGTTGGGGCCGCCGGGAGCCGGCAAGGGCACCCAAGCCAAGCTGATCGAGGCGCGCAGCGGCGCGCGGCAGCTCTCGACCGGCGACATGCTGCGCGAGGCGGTGGCGGCCGGCACCGAGGTCGGGCGCCAGGCCGATGCGGTGATGAAGCGCGGCGAGCTGGTCTCCGACGACATCGTCATCGCCATCATCTCCGACGCCATCGAGGAGCCCGGCCGCGGCAAGGGCTTTCTGTTGGACGGCTTCCCCAGAACCCTCGCCCAGGCCGAGGCGCTCGACCGGCTGCTGGCGGACAAGGCCAAGACGCTCGACGCCGTGGTCGAGCTGCGCGTCGACGACGAGAAGCTGATCAAGCGCCTCGCCGGGCGCTTCACCTGCGCCAATTGCGGCGAGGGCTATCACGACGAATTCAAGCAACCGCGGACGCCCGGCGTCTGCGACAAGTGCGGCGCCACCGAGTTCTCCCGCCGCGCCGACGACAACGAGGAGACGGTGAGGAGCAGGCTCAAGGCCTATCACGCCCAGACCGAGCCCCTGATCGAGTTCTACCGCGCCGCCGGCAAGCTGGTCAGCGTCGACGGCATGCGGGCGATCGACGACGTGGACGACGAAATCCAGTCCAAGCTGGCGGTGTTGTGAGGCGGTGCCGCACGCGGCGTCCGGGCCGTGGCGTCCGGGTGCTCGCGGCAGTTGACGGCAAGCCGATGAATCCGCTACATAAGCGCACCTTTGTGCTGGATGAAGAGATCGGTCCGGGCGGTTGCGTCGACCTCCGGAAACCGGTCTTGTCGCGTTTCCGGCTTTAGGTGCGGCTCATGCACCGGCGTGACCGTGACAGGCGCGGCGGTGAACTGAATTTGGTGAAGCTGAAGTGCAAGGCCCGCGCGATTGGCGGGCATCCCAGCCCAGGCGTCGATGATTTGGCGGTGCCCGCAAGGGAGGGCGCGGGGGATGCGGGGTCTTCGAAGGAGATGAAGCGGTGGCCCGAATTGCCGGCGTAAATATTCCAACCAACAAACGGGTCGAGGTGGCGTTGACCTATATTCACGGCATTGGCGATAGCTTCGCCAGGGAGATCTGCCGTAAGGTCAACATTCCCGCCGAGCGGCGGGTCAACGAGCTCTCAGACCAGGAAGTGATTCAAATCCGCGAAGTCATCGACCACGACTATCTCGTGGAAGGCGATTTGCGGCGTGAAGTGTCGATGAACGTCAAGCGGCTGATGGACCTCGGGTGCTACCGGGGACTGCGTCACCGCCGCGGCCTTCCGGTCCGCGGCCAGCGCACCCATACCAATGCGCGCACGCGCAAGGGTCCGTCCAAGCCGATCGCCGGCAGGAAGAAGTAAGGTCTGGCGTCGAGCGTCTTCATCCAAACGAGAGTGTGGAGATGGCAAAGGAACGAACGCGTGTTCGCCGCCGCGAACGCAAAAACATTTCATCGGGCGTCGCTCACGTGAGCGCGACGTTCAACAACACGCTGATCACCATCACCGACGCGCAAGGAAACGCGATCTCCTGGTCGTCGGCGGGATCGATGGGGTTCAAGGGGTCGCGCAAATCGACGCCCTACGCGGCCCAGATGGCGGCCGCCGATGCGGGGCGCAAGGCGATGGAGCACGGCATGAAGCACCTCGAGGTGCAGGTCCGCGGACCGGGCTCGGGACGCGAATCGGCGCTGCGCGCCTTGCAAGCGGCTGGTTTCACCATCACATCCATCCGCGACGTGACGCCGATTCCCCACAACGGTTGCCGGCCGCGAAAGCGCCGCCGCGTGTAGCCGTTTTCCGCCGATGGGCCGGCCGCGGCGGTGGTGCCAGAGCCCGATGACGACGTAATCCGCCCGCGCCCCTTCCCAGCGCACAAATCCATGAGGATGCAGAGGTGCTTAAGAAAAACTGGCAAGATCTGATCAAGCCGACCAGGCTCAACATTTCGTCCGGTCACGATCCAGACCGCATGGCCCAGATCGTCGCCGAGCCGCTGGAGCGCGGCTTCGGCATGACGCTCGGCAACGCCCTGCGGCGGATCCTGCTCTCCTCCCTCCAGGGGGCGGCGATCACGTCCGTCCATATCGACGGCGTGCTGCACGAATTCTCCTCCATCGCCGGCGTGCGCGAGGACGTGACCGACATCATCCTGAACATCAAGGAGATTGCGCTGCGCCAACACGCCGAGGGCGTCAAGCGGCTGGTTCTGCGCAAGGAGGGCCCCTCGGTGGTCTCCGCCGGCGACATCGAGGCCGGCGCCGACGTCGACATCCTCAACCCCGATCACGTGATCTGCACCCTCGACGAGGGGGCCTCCATCCGCATGGAGTTCACCACCCAGACCGGCAAGGGCTACGTGCCGGCCGAGCGCAACCGGCCCGACGACGCCCCCATCGGGCTGATCCCCGTCGACAGCCTCTACTCGCCGGTGCGCAAGGTCTCCTACCGGGTCGAGAACACCCGCGAAGGCCAGATCCTCGACTACGACAAGCTCACCCTGGCGGTCGAGACCGACGGCTCCATCCGTCCCGACGACGCGGTCGCGCTCGCCGCCCGCATCCTGCAGGACCAGCTCGCGATCTTCGTCAATTTCGAGGAGCCCCAGAAGGAGGTCGTCGAGGAGCGCCAGCCCGAGCTCGAATTCAACGCCGCGCTGCTCAAGAA
>CAYVYD010000152.1:0-6459 GCA_964454415.1 uncultured Hyphomicrobiaceae bacterium
GTCTACTTCCGCAACCGCGGCTCCATCGCGGTTGAGGACATCAACCTGATGAAGGGCTGAGGCGGCATGTACACCGCCATCGTATTCCTGCCGCTGCTGGCGGCGATCGTGACCGGATTTTTCGGCCGCCGGCTGGGCGATCAGGCAAGCGGCATCCTGACCAGCACCGCCGTGCTGCTGTCGGCGCTGCTTTCGTGGATCGCCTTCTTCCAAGTGGGGATCGGCGGGGATGAGGGAAGGGTCGAGGTAGCCCCCTGGCTGGCGTCGGGGGAGCTCGCCGTCTCCTGGGCCTTCCGCATCGACACGCTGACCGTGGTGATGCTCGTGGTCGTCAACACGATCTCTTCGCTGGTGCACGTCTATTCGGTCGGCTACATGTCGCACGATCCCCATCAGCCGCGTTTCTTCGCCTATTTGTCGCTCTTTACCTTCGCCATGCTGATGCTGGTGACGGCGGACAATTTCCTCCAGCTCTTCTTCGGCTGGGAGGGCGTCGGGCTCGCCTCCTATCTGCTGATCGGCTTCTGGTATCACAAGCCCGCGGCCAACGCCGCCGCCATCAAGGCGTTCGTCGTCAACCGGGTCGGCGACTTCGGTTTCGCGCTCGGCATATTCGCGATCTTCGCGGTGTTCGGCAGCATCCAGTTCGAGACGGTGTTCGCCGCCGCCGCGAGCGAGGCGGGGCAATCGATCGAGTTCCTGGGCGGTCGGGTGGACACCATGACGCTGATCTGCCTGTTGCTCTTCATGGGCGCCATGGGCAAGTCGGCGCAATTCCTGCTGCACACCTGGCTGCCCGACGCCATGGAGGGGCCGACGCCGGTCTCGGCGCTGATTCACGCCGCCACCATGGTGACCGCCGGCGTCTTCATGGTGGCACGGCTTTCGCCGCTCTTCGAGCTTTCGCCGACCGCGCTCTCCGTGGTCACCGTCATCGGCGCGACGACGGCCTTTTTCGCCGCCACCGTCGGCCTGGTGCAGAACGACATCAAGCGCGTGATCGCCTATTCCACCTGTTCCCAGCTCGGCTACATGTTCGTGGCCATGGGCGTCGGCGCCTATTCGGTCGGCATCTTTCATCTCTTCACCCACGCCTTCTTCAAGGCGCTGCTGTTCCTGGGCTCGGGCTCGGTGATCCACGCCCTCCACGACGAGCAGGATCTGCGCAAGATGGGGGGCTTGCGGAAGGTCATCCCTACCACCTGGGTGATGATGCTGATCGGCACCCTGGCGCTCACCGGGTTCCCGCTCACGGCAGGCTATTTCTCCAAGGACGCGATCATCGAGGCCGCCTTCGCCGCCCATTCGGGGGTGGGAGCCTACGCCTTCGCGGCGACGGTCGTGGCCGCCTTGCTGACCGCCTTCTACTCCTGGCGGCTGATGTTTCTGGCCTTTCACGGCATGCCGCGGGCAAGCAAGAAAGTGATGGGCGCGGCGCATGAATCACCCCCCGTGATGCTGATCCCGCTGGCCCTGCTGGCGCTGGGGTCCCTCGGCGCCGGTTTCCTGTTCGAGAACCTCTTCATCGGCGAGGCGGCGGGGGGGTTCTGGCGCGGCGCGCTGTCCCTCGCCCCCGGCAACGACATGCTGGAGGCGATGCACCACACGCCGCTCTCGGTCGCGGCCGTGCCCACCGTGATGATGGTGCTCGGCTTCGCGATCGCCTGGGCGTTCTACATCGCCGCCCCCGACACGCCTTCACTCATGGCTCGAACGCTCGAGCCGATATATTTGTTTTTAATGAATAAATGGTACTTCGACGAACTCTACGACTTGCTGTTCGTCCGGACCGCCAAGCGCCTGGGGCGGTTTCTCTGGAAGGTCGGCGACGGCACCGTCATCGACGGCATCGGCCCCGACGGCGTCGCCGCGCGCGTCATCGACGTGACCAACCGCGTCGTCCGCATCCAGACCGGCTACGTCTACCACTACGCCTTCGCCATGCTGATCGGCGTGGCGCTGCTCATCACCTACTTCATGTTCACCGGGGGAGTGCTGCGATGAGCCTGGGCTGGCCGATTCTCTCGGCGGTGACGTTTCTGCCGCTGCTCGGCGCGATCTTCATTTTCGGGATTCGCGGCGACGACGAGCTCGCCCTGCGCAACGCGCGCTACGTGGCGCTGTGGACGACGGTGATCACCTTCCTGGTGTCGCTGTTCTTGTGGCTCGGCTTCGACGTCACCTCGGCCGATTTCCAGTTCGTCGAGAAGCACGACTGGCTGGGCGGCGCCATCAGCTATCACATGGGGCTCGACGGCATCTCGATGCTGTTCGTGATCCTGACGACCTTTCTGATGCCGCTCTGCATTCTGGCGAGCTGGGAGGCGATCACCGAGCGCGTCAAGGAATACATGATCGCCTTCCTGGTGCTCGAGACGCTGATGATCGGCGTGTTCTGCGCCCTCGACCTCGTCGTCTTCTACCTGTTCTTCGAGGGCGGCCTCATTCCGATGTTCCTGATCATCGGCGTCTGGGGCGGCGCGCGGCGGGTTTATGCGAGCTTCAAGTTCTTTCTCTACACGCTGCTGGGCTCGGTGCTGATGCTGCTCGCCATCATGGCGATGTATTGGGACGCCGGCACCACCGACATCCCCACCTTGCTCGCCCACGACTTCCCGGCCCGGATGCAGGGCTGGCTGTGGTTCGCCTTTCTCGCCTCCTTCGCGGTCAAGCTGCCGATGTGGCCGGTTCACACCTGGCTGCCCGACGCCCATGTGGAGGCGCCGACCGCGGGATCGGTCGTTCTCGCCGGAATCCTGCTGAAGATGGGGGGCTACGGCTTCCTGCGCTTCTCGATCCCGATGTTCCCGCTGGCCACGGCCGAGTTCACGCCGCTGATCTTCGCCCTTTCGGTGGTGGCAATCATCTACACCTCCCTCGTCGCGCTCGCCCAGGAGGACATCAAGAAGCTGATCGCCTATTCCTCCGTCGCTCATATGGGCTTCGTCACCATGGGGCTGTTCACGCTGACGGCGCAGGGCATCCAGGGGGGCATCTTTCAGATGCTCTCCCACGGCATCGTCTCGGCCGCGCTGTTCCTCTGCGTCGGCGTCATCTACGACCGCATGCACACCCGCGAGATGGCCGCCTATGGAGGGTTGGTCGAGCGCATGCCGATCTACGCCTTCTGCTTCATGGTCTTCACCCTCGCCAATGTCGGCCTGCCCGGCACCAGCGGCTTCATCGGCGAGTTTCTCACCCTGATCGGCGCCTTCCGCGTCAACACCTGGGTCACGTTCCTGGCGACGACCGGGGTGATCCTCTCGGCGGCCTACGCGCTGTGGCTCTACCGGCGCGTCATATTCGGCAAGCTCGACAAGCCGGCGCTGAAGACGATCCTCGACATGGGGCCGCGCGAGGTCGCCATCATGGCGCCGCTGGTGATCCTCACCATCCTGTTCGGCATCCATCCCATGCCGGTGCTCGACGTGACCGCCCAATCGGTGGAAACGCTGATCTCGAACTATCAGTCGGCGCTCGCCGCGGCCGGGCACACCGGGCTCGCATTGGGCCGCTAGGAGCAAGGCATGGACCCCGAAATTCTGGAAAAAGCGCCGGAAGCCGCCGTGGCCGCCGCCGAGGCCGCGGAAAAGGCGGTCTCCCCGCTATTGGCCTACGCCCCCATCTTGCCGGAAGTGGTTCTGGCGCTGGGGGCCATGGCGCTCCTGATGTTCGGCGTCTTCCGCGAGGAGCGTTCCGCCGAACCCATCGCCTGGCTCTCGATTGTGCTGCTCGCCGTGGTCGTGCTTCTGGTCATGGCGCAGGAGAGTGGCACCCAATTGCTGTTCGACGGCACCGTCATCGTCGACCCCTTCGCCCGCCTGCTCAAGCTGCTCTGCCTGGCGGGCTCGGCCGTCGCCATCTTCATGTCCTTCGACTATCTGCGCGACGCCCGCATCATGAAGTTCGAGTTCCCCGTCCTCATCGTGCTGGCGACGACCGGCATGATGATGATGATCTCGGCCAACGACTTGATCTCGCTTTATCTCGGCCTCGAGCTGCAAAGCCTGGCCCTCTACGTGATCGCCGCCTTCCGCCGCGACGCCATCCGCTCCAGCGAGGCGGGCCTCAAATACTTCGTGCTGGGGGCGCTCTCCTCCGGCATGCTGCTCTATGGATGCTCGCTGATCTACGGCTTCACCGGCTCGACCGAGTTCGTGCGCATCGCCGAAACGCTGCAGGCGTCGGGAACCAATCTGGGGCTCGTCTTCGGCGTCGTCTTCTTCCTCGCCGGTCTTGCCTTCAAGGTCTCCGCGGTTCCCTTTCACATGTGGACGCCCGACGTCTACGAGGGCGCCCCCACGCCCGTCACCGCCTTCTTCGCCACCGCCCCCAAGGTCGCCGCCATGGGCATGCTGGTGCGCGCCATGGTGGCGGCGTTCCCGGCAATCACGCATGAGTGGCAGCAGATCGTCGTCTTCATCTCGATCGCCTCGATGGGGCTGGGCGCCTTTGCCGCGATCGGCCAGACCAACATCAAGCGGCTGATGGCCTACAGCTCAATAGGCCATATGGGATATGCGCTGGTGGGGCTGGCCGCCGGCAATCCGGAGGGCGCCCAGGGCGTCATCATCTATCTCGCGATCTATCTGGTGATGAATCTGGGGGTCTTCGCCTGCATCCTGGCGATGCGCCGCAGCGACGGCATGGTCGAGGAGATCGACGAGCTCGCCGGCCTCTGGAACAACAACCCGATGATGGCGTTCCTGCTGGCGATGCTGATGTTCTCGCTCGCCGGCATCCCGCCGCTCGCCGGCTTTTTCGCCAAGTTCTACGTGTTCCTGGCGGCGATCCGGGCGGGCCTCTATCCGCTGGCCGTGATCGGCGTGCTGGCGAGCGTCGTCGGCGCCTATTACTATCTGCGCATCGTGAAGATCATGTATTTCGACGAGCCGGCCGAGCGCTTCGAGCCGATGCCGGTGTCGCTGATGAGCGTGCTCGGCGCGAGCGGCGTCATCGTCATCTTCTTCGTCGTCTATCCCGCGCCGCTGGTCGCCGCCGCGGAGGTGGCCGCCAAGTCGCTGTTCTGACCCATGGCTGAACCTGCTCTGAACCTGCCGGCGGGGCACCGGCTGGCGCGCTTCGAACGGCTCGACTCCACGATGAGCGAGGCAGAGCGCCGCGCCCGGGCGGGCGAGGAGAGCGGCTTGTGGATCTGGGCGCTCGAGCAGGACGAGGGACGCGGGCGCGGCGGGCGCGACTGGGAATCGAGGCGCGGAAACCTGTTCACGAGCCTGCTGCTGCGCCCGCTTGCGCCCTTGCCGACCGCGCTCCAGCTCTCGCTCGTCGCCGGCGTCGCCCTCCACGACGCCGCCGCCGCGCTCGGCGCCGGGCAGGAGCTCGCGGGAGACCTCGCGCTCAAATGGCCCAACGATCTGCTGCTATCGGGCCGCAAGGTTGCAGGAATATTGCTGGAAAGCCTGACCACGCCGCATGAGCGCGGCCTCGCCGTCATCGTCGGCACCGGGCTCAACCTCGTTTCCCATCCGGCCGAGGCGCTGTATCCCGCGGGCTCGCTCGCCGAGCGCGGCGTGAGGGCCGAACCGGGCCAGGCGCTCGAGGCCCTGGCGGCGGCGACCGATCGCTGGCTCGCGCGCTGGGACGAAGGGGAGGGCTTCGAGGCCGTGCGCAAGGCCTGGCTCGAGCGCTCCATACCGCTCGGCGCGCCGCTCCGTATCAAGCTTGACGGGAAGGAAGTGATCGGGGTCTATGCCGGCATCGACCGAGACGGAGCGCTGCGTCTTGGCGACGGGACGGGCGCCGAGCGGCGCGTTTCAGCCGGCGACGTCTTCATTGCGTCATGACCGCCAGCCAACCGAGGAAACCGGATCAAGTGCCACGCCGAGGCAGCGACGAGCTTGTTTTCCTCCCCCTGGGCGGGATCGGCGAAATCGGCATGAACGCCTATCTCTACGGGCTCGGGCGCGGCCGCGCCAAGTCGTGGCTGCTGGTCGATCTCGGCATCACCTTTCCCGGCGAGCGGGAGCCCGGCGTCGACGTCATCATGCCCGACCTTTCCTTTCTCGAAGAGGAGCGCGCCAATCTGGCGGCCATTCTGCTCACCCATTGCCACGAGGATCATTTCGGCGCGGTCGCCGATCTTTGGCCGCGGCTCGGCTGCGACATCTACGCTACGCCGTTCGCGGCCCAGCTCCTGCGCGTCAAGAGCGCGGAGAACGGCGTCACCGGGGAGCTGCCGATCAGGGAGCTGCCGCTCCGCGCGCGGGTCGAGATCGGGCCGTTCGACGTCGAGCTGATCACCATGGCCCATTCGATCCCCGAGGCGAACGGCGTCGCCATCCGCACCGGACTAGGGACAATATTCCACACCGGCGACTGGAAGCTCGACGCCGACCAAGCCACGGAATCCGCCACCGATGCCAGCCGCATCCAGGAGATCGGCGAGGAGGGGATCGCCGCGATCATCTGCGATTCCACCAACGCCACCCGCGAGGGGCG
>CAYVYD010000153.1:0-6414 GCA_964454415.1 uncultured Hyphomicrobiaceae bacterium
GAGCGGCGAGCGGCTCTCGCGCATCGCATCGCTGTTCTTCAACCTGACGGGCGCCGACACCAATCCCGAGCTGCAGGCGATCGAGCGCGGGATCGCGCCCAAGCTCGCCCAGCACCGAAACCGGGTTTACCTGAACGCCGCGCTGTTCGCCCGCATCGAGGCACTCTACGCCCGCCGCGAGGGCCTCGCTCTCACCGACGAGCAGGCCCGCGTGCTGGAGCGCTACCACACCCGCTTCGCCCGCGCCGGCGCCAGGCTCGCCGAAGCGGAGAAGGCGCGCATGGCCGAGATCGGCTCGCGCCTCGCCGAGCGCGCCACCGCCTTCACCCAGAACGTGCTCAAGGAGGAGAGCGTCTTCGCGCTCCTGCTCGAGGGGGAGGAGGAGCTTGAAGGCCTCCCGGGCTTCCTGCGCCGGGCGGCCGCCGCGGCGGCGCGCGAAGCGGGGCACGAGGGCAAATACGCGATCACCTTCTCGCGCTCCAGCATCGAGCCCTTCCTCGCTTTCTCGCGGCGCCGCGATTTGCGCGAGCAGGCCTATCGGGCCTGGCTCCGGCGCGGCGCCTCGGGCGGTAAGACCGACAACCGCGCGCTGATCGCCGAGATCGCGGCGCTGCGGGCCGAGCGCGCCCGGCTGCTGGGTTTCGAGAGCTTCGCCCACTTCAAGCTCGACGACACCATGGCCAAGACCCCCAAGGCGGTGCGCGAGCTGCTGATGAGCGTATGGGAGCCGGCACGCCGGCGCGCGCTCGAAGAACGCGACGCCCTCCAGGACCTGGCGCGCGAGGAGGGCGCCAATTTCGAGCTCGCCCCCTGGGACTGGCGCTTCTACCGGGAGCGGCTGCGCGCCCGCCGCCACCGGCTCGACGAGGCCGAGATCAAGCCCTATTTCCAGCTCGATCGCATGATCGAGGCGGCCTTCGACACCGCCGGCAGGCTGTTCGGGCTTCGCTTCGAGCAACGCCCAGATCTGCCGCGCTACCACAAGGACGTGCGGGTCTGGGAGGTGTTCGACCGGGAGGGCGCCGCGATCGCGCTCTTCATGGGCGATTACTTCACGCGCCCCTCGAAACGCGGCGGCGCGTGGATGAGCGCCTACCGCAACCAGCAGCGCCTGGCGGGCGACCGGCGACCGGTGATCGTCAACGTCATGAACTTCGTCAAGGGCGCGGCGGGCGAGCCGACGCTGCTGAGCTTCGAGGACGCGCGCACCCTGTTCCACGAATTCGGCCACGCCCTGCATGGCCTGCTCTCCGACGTGACCTATCCGATGATCGCCGGCACCAACGTGGCGGGCGACTTCGTCGAGCTGCCGTCGCAGCTCTACGAGCACTGGCTGATCCGCCCGGAGGTGCTCGAGCGCTTCGCCCGCCACGCCGAAACCGACGAGCCGATCCCCGGCGATCTGCTGGAGCGCCTGATCGCCGCCCGCAACTTCAACCAGGGTTTCGCAAGCGTCGAATATCTCGCTTGCGCGATCATCGACATGGACCTGCACGAGCGGGCCCCGGCGGAGGGAGAGAGGCTCGACATCGACGCGCTGGAGGCCGAAAGCCTCGCCCGCATCGCCATGCCGGCCGAGATCGCGCCGCGCCACCGGCCGGGACATTTTTTGCACCTGTTCGCGGGCGACGGCTATGCCGCCGGCTATTACGGCTATCTGTGGGCGGAGGTGATGGACGCCGACGCCTTCACCGCCTTCCTCGAGGCGGGCGACGTGTTCGATACCGAAACCGCGGCGCGTCTGCGCGAGACCATCTACGCGGCGGGGGGCAGGCAGGACCCGGCCGACGCTTACACCGCCTTCCGCGGGCGGCTCCCCGCCATCGACGCGCTGCTGGAGAAGCGGGGGCTCGCGCCTCAGGCCGCTAACCCTCCCACGGCATGAACAGCGCGATCGCGGCGCAGGTCGCGGCGCCGACGATGATGTTCATCGGCAGACCGATCTTGAGAAAGTCGGCGAACCGGTAGTCTGCCGCCGCATAGACCATGGTGTTGGTCTGGTAGCCGATCGGGGTGGCGAAGCTCGCGCTGGCGCCAAACATCACGGCGACCACGAATGGCCGCGCCTCGAGACCGAGGCTGGAGGCGAGCGCGACCGCGATCGGGGTGAGGACGACCGCGACCGCGTTGTTGGTGACGATTTCCGTCAGCGCCACCGCAAGCCCGTAGATGACGGTCAGTGCCAGCAGCGGCGAGGTCCCCTCGAGCCAGGGCATGATGGCCGAGACGATGAGCTGAGCCGCTCCGGTCCGCTCGAGCCCGGTCCCCATTGCCAGCATGGCGAAGATGAATACCAGCAGGCCGCCGTCGATTGATTGCCAGGCTTCCTCCGCGTCGATGCAACGCAGCGCCAGGATGGCGGTGACGGCGAGCAGCGCGAGGCCTTCGATCGGCATCAAGCCGAAGGCGGAAAGGCCGACGACGCCGGCGAGCGCGATGAGGACGATCGGCGCCTTCGAACGCCGGTAGGCGCGGGCGCGTGGATGGCTGATGTCGATCAAATCCGCCGCTTCGGCGGCGGCCGCGAGGCCCTGGGGGGTGCCCTCCAGCAGCAACCGGTCGGCTGCCCGCAGTCGCAACTGCATGAGCTCCCTCGCCCCCAAGAAGCCCTGCCTGCCGAAGCCTGCATGGGCACCATGACGGCCGAGGCCCAGCACGCCGACACCGAAGCGCTCCAGCTCCAGGGCGCTCAGCGTTCTGCCGGTCGCATCGCCGAAGGGCGCCAGCACGGCCTCGACGACGACGCGGTCCTTTGGGTCCAGTGGTTCTTGGTCCAGAGGTTCGCCGCCGTTCACGGCGCCAGCGGAATTGGTCCGCACGACCTCGAAACCCCTGTCGTGGACGAGCGTCAGAAGCTCGGCCAGAGGCGCCAGCACGAGCAGCCGGTCGCCGCCCCGGATTTTCGCGCCGGGCAGGGCATCGCGCCGGGACCGAGCGCGCGAGGCGGTGGTCCCGCAGCCGCCGCGGTGGAGCGCAAGGACTTCGATACCCGGCCGGGAAAGCTGACGCACCTCGCCCAGGGCTCGGCCAACGAAGGCGGCGCCGGCGCGCACCGCGAGCTCGGATAGATAAAGCGTCTCGCCGCGGCCGGCAAGCAGCCGGGCCGCGCCTTGCCGGGCAGGCAGGAGGGCTGGGCCGAGCAGGACCATCGCCAGCGTCCCGGCCGCCGCAGCGGCGAGGCCGATCGGAGTGATCTCAAAAATAGAGAAAGCGGCCATCCCCGCGCCGCGCGCGATTCCATCGACCAGCAGATTGGTCGAGGTGCCAATCAGCGTGCAGGTTCCACCGAGGATCGCGGTATAGGAAATCGGGATCAGCAGCTTTGTGGGGGCGAGGCCGAGGCTTTTCGAGAGCCGCTGAACGACCGGGAGCATCATAGCGACGACGGGGGTGTTGTTGAGGAAGGCCGATGCAACGAGGCTGCTGGCCAACAGCGCTGGCAGCCTGATGGCGGGTAGCCTGGTGGTCAAGCCGAGGAGCCTAGCGACCGCGGCGTCGAGCACGCCGGTGCGGATCATGGCGCCGGTCAGGATGAACAGGGCAGCGATGGTCAGCGGCGCGCTGTTGGAAAACACGGCGAGCACGTCGGCCGTGCCGACGAAGCCAAGCAGAAGAAAGGTGCTCGCCCCGCCGAGGGCGACGACGGCAGGGGGGAAGCGTTCGGTCAAGAACGCTCCAAACACCGCCGCAAGCACGACAAGCGCGATAATCGCCTGGTAGGGCTCGATCAACGCCGTAATCATTCGCGTCTCCGTCCGCGACCGGTCTGGATGACCACCGCAGCCCAGTCGACCGCCCGCAGGCCGTCATGCCGCAACCCCTGGGCGCCGTCGATCTGCAAGTGATGGAGCATCTGATAGGGCATCGTTTTCATGGTTTCACCGTGGAGGTTGGCGGGCTCGCCTCAGGCTCCGGCCGGCGACGGCGGACCGGGCGGCTCGCTTCAGGCTTCGTCCGCAAACCGGGCATCGACGCCCGCCGCCCGCAGCAGGATCGCCGTCTCATTCGCCCGCCGGCTGAATTCGCTGCGGTCCTCCGGCGTGTCCCCGAGATCGGCGCAGAGCCCTTGTTCCAACAGGGACCGGGTCAGAATGAACGTATCGGTTCCGACCTGGTTCGCCGCGGCCTCGGCATCGACGATCACGCCGGCTGCAAGGGTGGCGCCATCCAATGCGTCGATCAGCTTGAATATGCCAGTCCGCTGGATCCGATCGAAGGGATCGACCGCCGTCGCCCGCCCCAACTCGATGCGGCAGCGGACGATATCGTTGAGGCCGCAGGCGGCGGCAGGACGCTCGCTCATGTCGGCCAGATCGATCGCGCAGACGATGCCGATCACGGCTACGGGCACAAGGTCGGTGGCGGTGCGCAACAGGTAACTCGCGCGCGCGTCGAAATCGCGCTCCGAGAGCCAAACGAGCGTGACACCAAGCGCGTCAGCGGCGACGGGCGGGCGTTCGGGCTCGGAGAGAACGGCGCCGCGCGAGACGTCGATATGCTGGTCGAGGACCAGCGCGACCGCCTCGCCGGCAGCGGCGGAGAGCCGGTCGCCCTCGAAGGAAGCAATTCGATCGACGCGGGCGGTCCTCCCGCTCACCGGCTCGAGCAGGCGGTCCCCGACGCGCACGGTTCCCGAGCCGACCGCGCCGGCAAGTCCGCGGAAATCGGCGCCGTCGCGCAGTACCATCTGCACCGGAAAGCGAAAGGGCGCATCGGCAGCCTCGTTCCGCGGCGGCACGGTATCGAGATATTCGATCAGGGTGGGACCGGCATACCAGGGCAGAGCCTGGGAGCGGTGCACCACGTTGTGCCCGGCCCGCGCGGCGATCGGAATCGCCGCCCGGTTCGCGAAACCGAGGCCGCCGACCATTTGCTCGAACTCGGCCTCGATGTGGCGAAACCGGGCCTGCGACCAGCCGACCAAATCCATCTTGTTGACGGCGAGCACAACGCGGGCGATGCCGACCAGGCCGCAGATCGCGGCATGGCGGCGGGTCTGCGGCTTTATGCCGTGGCGGGCGTCGACCAACAGCACCGCGACATCGGCGTGGGACGCTCCGCTTGCCATGTTGCGGGTGTATTGCTCATGGCCCGGCGCGTCGATGATGACGATGCGGCGGCGCGGGGTATCGAGATAGCGCCAGGCAATGTCGATGGTGATACCTTGCTCGTGCTCGGCCTGCAGGCCGTCGACCAGAAGGTGAAATTCGAGCTCGTCCTCGCTCCCGGATGTGCCGCTTCCCCGATTCCGCCGGCGCAGCGCCTCGCGCCTGTCGTCACGCAGATGACCGCCGTCCCACAGCAGGCGGCCTATCAATGTCGACTTGCCGTCGTCCACGGAGCCGCAGGTGAGAAGGCGTAATACGCCGCCGGCCGCGGGGGTGGCGGCGGGCGATCCCGTCAGATCTTTCGCGCTGGGAAGCTCGGTCATCAGAAATAACCCTCTTGTTTCTTACGCTCCATCGCGCCGTCCGCGTCGTGGTCGATCAGGCGACCCGCGCGCTCCTCGCTCTTCGATGAGGTTGTCTCGGCGATGACGCTCTCGAGCTCGGCGGCATCGGATTCCATCGCCGCCGTGAGCGGCCAGCATCCCAGTGTGCGAAAACGCACGCGCCGTGATTTTGGCTTCTCGCCCGCCTCGAGGCGCAGCCTGCCGTCATCCACCACGATCAGTTGGCCGCCGCGCTCCACCGTGGGCCGCGAGGCGGCGAAATAGAGCGGCACGACTTCCAGGCCCTCGCGGGCGATGTAGGTCCAGACGTCGGCCTCGGTCCAATTGGAGAGAGGAAAGATTCGGGCGGTCTCGTCCGGTCCCAAACGGCCGTTGAGCAAATTCCACAATTCGGGACGCTGCCGGCGCGGGTCCCAGCGGTGGCCGGCGGAGCGGAAGGAAAAGACCCGCTCCTTGGCGCGCGAAGCCTCCTCGTCGCGCCGCGCGCCGCCGAGCGCGGCGTCGAACTTGTGGGTGTCGAGCGCTTGCTTGAGCGCGGCGGTCTTCATCACCTCCGTGTAGGCCGAGGGGGCGAAATCGAACGGGTTGACCCCGCGGCCGAGCCCCTCCTGGTTGACGTGGACGATCAGCTCCAAACCGAGATCGCGGACCGTGCGGTCGCGATAAGCGATCATGTCGCGGAACTTCCAGGTCGTGTCCACATGCAGTAGCGGAAAAGGAAGCGGCGCCGGCCAGAACGCCTTGCGGGCGAGGTGCAGGAGAACGGTCGAATCCTTGCCGATGGAATAAAGCAGCGCCGGACGGCGGAACTGGGCCGCCGTCTCGCGAATGATGAAGATGCTCTCGGCCTCGAGCGCGCCGAGAAGGGAAGCGCCCGTCATCGCTCACCCCGCCGACCCGCGGCACCCTCGACGTGCAGGCCGCACTCCTTGCGGTCCTCGCTCTCCCACCACCAGCGCCCC
>CAYVYD010000154.1:0-6409 GCA_964454415.1 uncultured Hyphomicrobiaceae bacterium
GTCGGGCTCCAGGAGCCCATCAAATCCGCTGCCGCGCCGTCTGCCAAGACCCTTGGGGGAGGTGCGGTGTCGCTCCGATGCCCGTGAAACCGCGCGGAAAAATTTTTCCGCCCATGACATAAATCAATTGACGCGGACCCGGTCGAGGGCATAAGAGCACCTCCCCCCCAAACAGCGTCGCGTACCTGTCCGCAAGGGCGGGCGCGGGGGAAATGACCGCACTCCGATACCGGCAGTCTCGCGTCGCGCCGATCGCTCCCCCGCCAAGGCGGAGCATGGGGAAACCGAGTTCGTATCCCCTCATCGGCTGTCTCGCGTCGAACGGTACCGAGGCGGTTTCGATGCGCCGGACCCCTCCCGGCGCACCGCGCGCGCAAGCGCACGGGCCCGGTTCCGCTGATCATGCGGGGCCGGGCCTTTTTTATCGCCCTTGGACCGGGGAGCGGAGGGAGCGGCGTCTGATTCGATATATAGTTGAAATTAAATATATAATCCCCATATGTTGGGTATGTACGCCAAGAAATCCTCCAAGCGGGCGTCGCCCGAGGCGCGCCTGCGCCGCTGTCTGATGTGCGGCAAGAAATTCATGAGTGATTGGATCGGCAACCGCGTCTGCAAGAGGTGCCAGTCTAGCGCGCTGTGGAAGCAGGGTTGCTGAGCGCCCCGTGGCGTGTCAGAGCCCGAACACCAAAGGTCCGATCGTCAACACCAGCAACGCGACGGCGAGCACGCACGTCACGTCGATCAGGGCGCCGGCGCGCAGCATTTGCCGCATCGTCACCGCGCCGCTGCCGAACACGATGGCGTTGGGCGGCGTTGCGACCGGCAGCATGAATCCGAGCGAGGCCGCCATCGCCACCGGAAGCGTCAACGCCATCGGCTCCTTGCCCAGTCCGATCGCCGCCGCGCCCGCCACGGGCAGAAAGATCGCCGCCATGGCGGTGTTGCTCGCCAGCTCGCCCAGCAGCACGATCACGGCCATGACGCCCAATATCAGCACCGGCGCCGGCAATTGAGCGAAACCGCCGACGCCCGCGCCGACCCATTGAGCGAGGCCGGTGTCGCTGATCGCCTGCGCCAGCGCAAGCCCGCCGCCGAACAGGATCAACACGTCCCACCTGATCGTCCTGGCGTCGGCCCAGGAGAGCAGGAACTCGCCCTTCCGCCAATCGGCCGGCACCAGGAACAGCGCCAGCGCGGCGCCGACCGCGATGCCGGCGTCGGAGAGGCCGAGGCCGGGGAAGGCGCGCGCGATCAGGGGATTGGCGAGCCAGGCAGCGGCGGTCGCCAGCATGATCGCAGCCACCAGCTTCTCGCCCCGCGACATCGCGGCCGCGGGCTCCAGGCCGGCCCGCGCCTCCGCCATGCCGTGCCGGGCGGCCTCCGGGCTCAAGCGGAAGGCAAACCGGGTCAGCAGCGCCCAGGTGAGCGGCAGCAGCACCAGCACCGTGGGCACGCCGATCGCCATCCACCGGGCGAACCCGATTTGGACGCCATAGGTCTGCTCCATGAAGCCGGCGAACAGCGCGTTGGGCGGAGTCCCGATCAGGGTGCCCATGCCGCCGATGGTCGCCGAGAAGGCGATTCCCAGCATCACCGCGGCGGCGATCTTGTCGCCTTCGCCCGGCGAGACGGCGTCTAGCCGCCCGCGCATCGCCGCCGCCATCGATTGGCCGATCGGCAGCATCACCATGGTGGTCGCGGTGTTGGAGACCCACATGCTCAAGAAAGCCGTCGCCGCCATCAGGCTGGCGAGCACCGAATCGGGGCGCTCGCCGCCGAGCCGGGCGACCCATAGCGCCAGCCTCACATTGAGGTGCCAGCGCTCCATCGCGCGCGCCAGCATGAAGCCGCCCAGGAACAGGAAGATCAGCGGATGGGCGTAGGGCCGCGCCGCCGTCTCGATATCACCGATGCCGAGCGGCGGGAAAAGCACCAGCGGCAGCAGCGCCGTGATGGCCATTGGCACCGCCTCGGTCATCCACCACACCGCCATCAGCACCACGACCGCCGCCGCCGCCCAGCCGGCGGCCGAAAGCCCCTGCGGCGGACCCGCGGCGAGCATCAGTGCCGCCATCGCCGGGCCGGCGAAGAAACCGGCCACGCGCGCGGGGCCTAGCCCGCCCATGCCGTTCGGATTTGTGACCGCCACCGGCGCCCCCGTCGAAGCGATGCGATGGGGAGCAACCTAGGGGCGCCGACGCGGTGGGGCCAGCAAATTCAACGCGCCGGAGCGCGGATCTCGGTGCCGCCGAGCCGCGCCGCCACGTCGCGGTTCCACGGCATGGTGGAGAGGATATTGGCCATCATGCAGGTGCCGCTTACCCCCGCGAAGACGAGGCCGGCGCCGACGAAGGCGCTGAGCGCCATGAACCAGGGCGATAAGGCGAGCGCCAGCACGACGCCGAGCACCACCAGGGAGCCCGCGGCAATCTGCACCTGACGCATGATGCTGATCGGCGCCCGCCGGTTGACGTTGACCGGCAACCCGGCCGCCTTCCAGCCCTGCAGCCCTTCCTGAAGCTGATAGACCTCGCGGAAGCCGGTGGCGAGAATCTGCCGCGCCGCCGATCTGGTGCGCCCGCCCATATGACAGTGAAACACGGCGATCTTGTCGCGCGCGTTGGGAAAATCCTGCGGGTTGAAGCCCGAGAGCGGCACCAGATGCGCCTCCAGGATATGCTCGCGGACATATTCGTCCGGCTCGCGAATGTCGATCAAGACCGCCTTGCCTTCATTGAGCCAAGCACGCACCGTCTTGGCATCGACCGATTGAAGCATCTTCTCGCTCACCTTCGCAGCTCCTATTGATTCCGGTTATGGTCCGGTTCGCCGCAATATGTCTGATGGAGAAACGCCATCAGCCTGCCGATGTCGTTGCGGGCGAGACCGTAATAGACCGTTTGCCCATCCCTGCGCCGCCGCACCAGACCGTCGCGGCGCAGCAGCGCGAGCTGCTGCGAGACGGCCGCGTCCCGCGCGGCGAGCCGGACGGCCAATTCGCCGACCGATTTCTCGCCGTCGGCAAGTTCGCACAGGATCAGCAGCCGCGTCTTGTTCGACAGCGTCTTCATCAGATCGCTGACGCGGTCGGCGGCAAGGGTCATCTCATCTAGTTTCATACATTCATATATATGAAGATATAAAACTAATGCAATCCCATTCCGGTCCGGACCGGTGATTCGCCGCCGCCGGCGTGCTTGAACTTGATCCACATCAAGGCAAGACGGCGGGATCCGGCAACAAATTCGGCCGACAGGAGCCGCTTCCCTGCACCCCAAGGTCAAGGCCTTCTTCGACGAGGCGACGTTCACTGTTACCTATGTGGTAGCCGAGCCGGAGAGCAATCACTGCGCGATTATCGACCCCGTCGGCCACGAGAAAGATCGTAATGTCCACATCAAGATCGTTCTTGAGCCACGCGTGGACGAGCCGCAGACCGTTATATGTTAGCTCCGACCCCTAGGGAGGGTCGTTCAGGACGACGAGGTAATTGATAGCACCCGTTCTTCATCCTTGGTTCCGCCCATTGCTGACCATTCAATCGCTCGAGCGCTTGTACCAATTCCAAATCAACCTGGCTGCTATGGGAATCAGCGTGATCATGCCGAGCAGCAACACGGTGACCATCGTCCGGCTCGCGTCCGCCGAGACCAGCTCTCCGCCGAAATGGGCCAGCAGGAAGCTCGCCGGTATGATCCCGGCCAGCGTTGCCAAGGCGAACCGCCATAGGCCCAACGGCGTAAGACCGGCCGCATAGCTCACCAGGTCGAAGGAGATAAACGGCATCAGGCGGCTGAAGAAGACGATCGCCATCAGTGTATTCTGGGAGGCCAAGGGCCCCAACGACAACTGCTCGCCGAACCATTTGCGCAGCACCTCGTAGCCCACGATCCGGGCAATGCTAAAGGCGACGATGCTTCCCGTCTCGGCCCCGATCACAACATAAACAGTCCCCCACACATGGCCGTAGACAGCTCCGGCGGCCAACGCAATGGGTGCGCTGGGAATCGGGTTCAAAACAATAGCTACCGCCAAGAGGGCGATGATAGTCAGAGGGCCAAGCAAACCCAATTGAACTACGTAGCCTTCCAACGCGGTGCGATCCGTGATCATCGCCAGCGTGTCAGTCCAGTACAGGAGCGCATGGGCGCCCAGCAGGACAAGAACGATGATCGCTGCCCATAAGGGCCTGATACGGTTCGCCGGCATGGTTAGGCAGCTCGATTCTTGAGGCTTCTCATTCCGGAGGGCCATCCTGGAAACCCCCCGACAATGGGTTGATATTTACGCGGTGCTTCCATCGCCTCGGGCGGAGGGGCGCTAGCCAGCACCTGGCCGCAGGGAGCGACGCCCGACCGCCCGCCGCGCCCCGGTGGCAGCTCGTTGCGCGGCTTCAGTCGGGATTATCGCCGCCCAGTGGAAGCCGGCGGCGGAAAACTTCATAGAAGGTGGCGTCCTTGTCTTCGTAGCCGATACGGACGCGCCGTTTTTCGTCGACCAGGAAATAATGCATGACCGCCTCAAGTATCACCGCTGCGCGTTTGCCGCCAACGGGGACTTCGATATCGTAGCTTCGCGGTTCGCCTCGTGGCAGCCGCGTATCCCACAAATCGATGATGAACGGACGCCACATGACCGTGCGCTTCAGCATATGGTTCTTTTCCTTCAGAACCTTGCAGTCTGCATCGAACGCGCGCAAAGACACGGTGAGGTGCCGGTCCGGCGTTCCGGTCGGCAGGTAGTGGGCCGCGCCGACATTGATCGGCGTCAAAGTGAAGCGCTGGGTTTGCGGCGACGAAGCGGGCGCCTCGGCCAGTTTGATGTCGAGACCCTTTTTCACCATCTCCGGGTCGTGGCCGCCGCGCCAAATATGCCGGCGGACGAGACGCGGCTCGCCGCCGGCGACGGCGGGGCGGCGCACCAGCGGCATGTGGCAGCCGACACAGCCGAGCGACGCGCTGCTGCTCGCGGTGACCTCCCCCGGCGTCCCGTGAGAGATCGCTTGCCGCTTTTCCCCCGATTTCGCCCCATGCGTGGCCCGGATCTCCGCCACAGTGCCGCAAGGTGGAAAGCGGTAGACGTGTCCCAACGCTTGCCGCCGACCACATGGCATCTGACGCACATTTGATTGGGGTCCTCGATCTTGGTCACCGGGTGCGGCGCATATGTGCTCCCCGTGGGACCGAGGATCTTGCCTTCCTTGAGATGGCAGACGGCGCAGGTCACGCCTTCGTGTTGCAGGTCGCGATCGAAATGGGGGTTGGGCGCAAGGATCGGGTCTCACTTTTCCTTATCGTGAAAGCCCAGAACCAGATGCTCCTGCTGGCGGTCAAGCGGCGTATGGCAGTTCCTGCAAATCCGCTGATTTCCGTCGAAGGCGAAATCCACCTGGAAATAGGGATCGGTCTAGGCGCGGGAATGCATGGTCGTCGACCACTCGTCGAAAACGTCGCCATGACATGAGGCGCATTCCTTGGCGCTCAGCGTCGCCAGCAGTTCGGGAACCTTGGCCGTCGAAATGGGCCGCTCGAACGCCGGCGAAACGACGAAAATGTTCATGGGGCGGATAAAGCGCCAGCCGAGGAAGGCCGTAAGACCAAACAGAATGAGGCCAATGATCGGCGGTCAAATCGCCGACATCTTGCCGGCCCGAACCGAACCGCTATTTCCGGTCCTGCTCAAGCCGGTTCCGCCACCAAGCCCTCGACGGGCAATCCCGCGGCCTTCCATTCCGGATAACCGTCCTGAAGACGGCGGGCGGTGAACCCATGCTTGCGCAGCGCGGCCACGGCCTCGAAGGAGAAAACGCAATAGGGACCACGGCAATAGGCGATGATCTCCTTGTCATGCGGCAGCTCGGCCAAATGGCGTGCAAGTTCCGGCAACGGAATGTTGATTGCGTGCGGAAGATGGCCAAGGGCGAATTCGTCTTCCGGGCGAAGGTCCAAGAGAACCACGCTATTGGTGCGCAAGCGCTCGAGCAGTCCCTCCCTCGACACCGGCTCAAGGTCGTCGCGGGCGTGGAAATAGCTTCGCATCACCCTCTGAGCATCGGCGCTGTTGCGCTCGGCGATTTCCCGCAGCGATGCAAGGAGCCTCACAACGGCGTCATCGCTCAGCCGGTAGAGGACGTAATTGCCCTCGCGCCGCGTCGTTACCAACCCGGCCCGCCGCAACTGCTGCAGGTGCTGCGAGGCATTGGCGACCGATAGGCCCGCAAGCTTTGCCAAGGCTTCCACGCCGCGTTCGCCCTGGGCGATATATTCCAGGAGTTCGAGCCGGTGCGCGTGGCTGGCCGCCTTCGCGACTTCGGCGAAATAAATCAAGAGCTCTTTCTTTGGGCCAAGGCTTGACATTGGGCAATCGATGAAAGATTATTCAATTGATTAATTGAATAGATGATCGA
>CAYVYD010000155.1:0-6404 GCA_964454415.1 uncultured Hyphomicrobiaceae bacterium
GGACAACGCCATCTCCTTCAGCCCCAAGCGCGGCAAGATAAGGGTTTCGGCGCGGAGGGTGCGCGGCGAGGTCGAGATCGTCATCGAGGACGAAGGCCCTGGGATCGCGCCGGAAAACCTCGATCGGATCTTCGACCGCTTCTACACCGACCGCCCGCACGAGGACGATTTCGGACAGAATTCGGGGCTCGGGCTCAACATCTCGCGGCAAATCATCGTTGCCCATGGCGGCCGCATGTGGGCCGAGAACCGGCCCCTCGAGACGCCGCCCGGCCGGCGGGGGACGCGGCGCGGGGCGAAGCGGTCGGGCGGCGCGCGGTTCGTGATCCGCCTGCCCGCGGCCTAGGGGCCGAAGCGGCTCCGGGTTCAAGCGAGCCAGCCGGACGGGTCCATGGCCGTGGATGAGACCAGCCAAATTCACGCAACCTGCGTCGTGCTCGGTGGCAAGGGCGCGCTTCTGCGCGGCGAGCCGGGGGCGGGAAAGTCGGATCTGGCGCTGCGGTTTCTCTCGATGTTCGCGGGCGATGGCGCCGCGCTCGTCGCCGACGACCAGACCGTGCTCAGCCGCGAAGGGGGCAGGCTTTACGCGCACGCCCCCAAGGCGACGGCGGGTCTGATCGAGGTGCGCGGGATCGGCATTGTCGAGGTGGCGCATCTCGCGCGGACCGAGCTCGTGCTGGTGGCCGAGCTCGCAACGGGCGAAGAGATCGAGCGGTTGCCGGATCCCGCGCCCCGGACGACACTGCTAGGCGTCGAGGTGCCGCTCGTCAGGCTAGCGGCGTTCGAGGCCTCCGCGCCCGTCAAGCTCAAGATCGCGCTCACGGGCAAGCCGTGAGGGCGTGGGCGCCCGCCAATCGGAAAGCGCTCCGTCAGAATGGTTCCATATGAGGAGGAAAGGCTCTAGAATCGCCCTGGTCGGGGGGCGAAGCGCGCAATCGAGGCGGCGGCGCGCCCGGATCATGCCGCGCCCGGGGGCGGGCATCTCTTTTTTCACGGCAAACGGCGTCCATATGATCGGGCTGGTAATCGTCACCCACGGAAACTTGGCCACGGGTTTTCGCGCCGCGCTCGAACACGTGGTGGGCCGGCAAAAGCAGATCGCGACGATCACCGTCGATCCCGACGACGACATGGAGGTTCGCCGCGACGACATCCTGGCGGCGGTGGACACCGTCGATTCCGGCGACGGCGTCATCCTGCTGACCGACATGTTCGGCGGCACGCCCTCCAATTTGGCGATATCGGTGATCGACCAGACCAACACCGAGGTGATCGCCGGCGTCAATCTGCCGATGCTCATCAAGCTCGCCAGCATCCGCGGCGAGCTCGGCCTCAAGGAGGCGGTTACCGAGGCGCAGAACGCCGGCCGCAAATATATCAGCGTCGCCAGCCAGATCCTGTCGGGCAGCTAGACCCTAGCGCCGGTGGAGGACTCGATGCCCGGCTCGCGAAAGTCCAGGTCCTCGGCCGGGACGGCCAATCACCTGTTCGCCGAGGTCATCATCCCCAACCGCAAGGGCCTGCACGCCCGCGCCTCGGCGCAGTTCGTCAAATGCGGCGCCGTCTTCGACGCCGAGATCCGCGTCACCCACGATGGCCAGACCGTCGGCGGCACGTCGATCATGGGATTGTTGACGCTAGCGGCGGGTCAGGGGCAGATGATCCTGATCGAAACCAAGGGCAAACAGGCGGCTGCCGCGCTCGAGGCGCTGATCGCGCTGGTCGAGGCCGGGTTCGACGAGGACGAGTGAAGGTACCGGCCCTTGGCGGGCATATAAGGAAATCTTTATATCGACATTGCCCTTCGCCCGTCGAGCGGCTATTAGAAGGCCCTGATGCAGGCGAGCGGGAGCCGTCCGTGGGCTGGGCGCGGACTCACCGAATAGCGGACTCACCGAATAACAGACTCTAGAGGCGGACTTCATGGATTATCACGTCAAGGACATTACGCTCGCCGATTGGGGGCGCCGGGAAATCGCTATCGCCGAGACCGAGATGCCGGGCTTGATGGCGGTGCGGGAGGAGTACGGCAAGGCCCAGCCGCTGAAGGGCTCCCGGGTCGCGGGCTGTCTGCACATGACCATCCAGACCGCGGTTCTGATCGAGACGCTAAAGGCGCTGGGCGCGGCGGTGCGCTGGGCCTCCTGCAACATCTTCTCGACCCAGGACCACGCTGCGGCCGCGATCGCGGCGGGCGGCACGCCAGTCTTCGCCTATAAGGGCGAGAGCCTCGTGGAGTATTGGGACTACGTCGACCGCATCTTCGATTGGGGAGGTGCCGAGGGCGCCAACATGATCCTCGACGACGGCGGCGACGCCACGCTGATCGTCATCCTGGGGGCGCGCGCCGAAACCGACCCCAGCGTGATCGCGAACCCCGGCAACGAGGAGGAAGAGGTGCTCTTCGCCACTATCGAGAAGCGGCTCGCCTCCCATCCCGGCTGGTATTCCAGGATCTCCGAGGCGATCCGCGGCGTCACCGAGGAGACGACGACGGGCGTCCACCGGCTCTATCAGATGCAGGAGGCGGGCACGCTTCCGTTCCCGGCCATCAACGTCAACGACTCGGTCACCAAGTCGAAATTCGACAATCTCTATGGCTGCCGCGAGAGCCTGGTGGACGGCATCAAGCGCGCCACCGACGTGATGCTGGCGGGCAAGGTGGCGGTGGTCGCCGGCTATGGCGACGTCGGCAAGGGTTGTGCGGAGAGCCTGCGCGGCCAGGGCGCACGGGTGGTGGTGACGGAAGTCGATCCGATCTGCGCCCTGCAGGCGGCCATGGAAGGCTATCAGGTGGTGACCATGGAGGAGGCGGTCGGCGGCGGCGACATCTTCGTCACCGCCACCGGCAACAAGGACGTGATCACCCTCGACCACATGCGGGAGATGAAGGACCGGGCGATCGTCTGCAACATCGGCCATTTCGACTCGGAAATTCAGGTGGCGGCGTTGCGCAATCTCAAATGGCACAACGTCAAGCCGCAGGTCGACGAGGTGGAGTTCCCCGACGGCAAGCGCATCATCCTGCTGGCCGAGGGACGACTGGTGAATCTGGGCTGCGCCACCGGCCATCCGAGCTTCGTAATGAGCGCCTCCTTCACCAATCAGGTGCTCGCCCAGATCGAGCTCTGGCGGCATCCGGAAAACTACGAGAACAAGGTCTACGTGCTGCCCAAGCATCTCGACGAAAGGGTCGCGGCGCTGCATCTGGGACGCCTCGGCGCCCAGCTTACCCAGCTGAGCGCGGCGCAGGCCGACTATATCGGCGTGCCGGTCGAGGGTCCCTTCAAGCCCGACTACTACCGCTATTGAGGGGCGCGAAGCCGGCCCCCGGCTTGGGCCACCCACCGCGACGGCCCCGGTCGGGCCATTTCCTCCACCCGGCGGTGGGCAAGGCGGCATGATCTGGGTAATGTAGAAACGATTCGCCCTAAATAAGCGGTCCGTGCACGCCGTCAGGTGTGATCTGCGTTGCGGTTATCGCGTGCAGGCCATTGGGGGATGGTTTGGAGCGAGCGCAATGCTTTCTGGCCGCCGGCAAGAAAGACCTAATCCGATTCCGCTGATCATCGGCGCCGCGCTGGCGGTGCTGGTCGTGGTCATGGCGGGCGGCGCGCTCGCGGCGACCGGAGACGAGGCCGTCCGGGCCTCGCTGCTCGATGCCCGCGGTCCGCTCATCCTGGGCGTCGTGCTCGGCATCACCGCCTTCGCGGTGACGGCGGCGCTGGGCTTTCTGCGCGCCACCAGGCGGGCGCGGATCGCCGAGGCGCGCGCCAGCAGCAGCGCCCAGCGGCTCGAGGGCGAGCTCGACGTGCTGCAGGCGATCCTGTTGGCCGAGCCGCAGACGCTGATCTATTGGGACCAGGGCCACACCCCCCACATCGCCGCCGATACCCTAGACCCGGCGCTCAAGGTGCCGGCGGAGGCGGAGGGAGTGCTCGATTTCGAGAGCTGGCTTCCGCCGGGCGACGCCGCGCGCCTGCGCAGGAAGCTCGCCCTGCTGCGCGAGGAGGCCGCGCCCTTCAATCTGATGCTCAAGACCAAGGCCGGGGCGTTCGTCGAGATCGACGGGCGCGCCAAGGGGATCGGCGCGGTGATGAAGATCCGCGACCTCGCCGGCCAGCGGGCCGAGCTCTCCAGGATCTGCAGCGAACACGAGCGGCTGGCGCAGGAAATCGGCACCGCCAGGGCGATGCTCGACGCGCTCCGCGTGCCGGCATGGCTGCGCGACGACAAGGGCGGGCTCGAATGGGTCAACCGCGCCTATGCCGAGCTGGTCGAGATGGGCGACGAGGAGGAGGTCCTTGGACGGCAAATCGAGCTCTTTTCGGTGCGCGAGCGCAGCCAGGGCGAGCGCATAGCGGCGAAGGGCGAGGTGTTTCGCGGCCGCATGGAGGCGCGGGTGGGCGGCGAACGGCGCGGCTTCGACGTCACCCTACTGCCGCTGGGGGCGGCGAGCGCCGGCATCGCGGTGCCGGCGGGCGAAGGCATCGAGCGCAAGGATGCGGGCGTGCCGCTCGAGGCCCACGCGCGTACCCTCGAGCGGATCGCCACCGCGGTGGCGGTGTTCGCTCCAGACCGCAAGCTCACTTATTTCAACCAAGCCTATCTCGATCTGTGGCAGCTCGAGCGCGAGTGGCTGGCCGAGCGCCCAGGCCACGGGCAGATCCTCGACCGCCTGCGCGGCAGGCGCCTGCTACCCGAGCAGGCCGACTACCGGGCCTGGCGAAAGCGGCAGATCGAGGGCGAGGGAGGCGAGGCGCAGCGCGAGGATTGGTGGCACTTGCCCGACGGCCGCTCGATCCACATGCTCGTCGACCGCGCCCAGGACGGCAGCCAGACCTTCCTCTACGAGGACGTGACCGAGCGGCTGACGCTGGAGAGCCGCTACAACTCGCTGATCCAGGTGCAGAAGGAGACCCTCGACAATCTGCAGGAGGGCGTCGCGGTGTTCGCCAGCGACGGCCGGCTCAAGCTCTTCAACCGGGCGTTCGCCCGGATCTGGAAGCTGGAGCCCCAGGCGCTTGCCCAGCAGCCACATATCGACCAGTTGATCGGCCAATGCCGGGTGCTGCTCGACGACGATGCCGCCTGGGACGAGGTCAAGACGGCGGTCACCGCCATCGACGACGAGCGCCGCTCCATCAGCGGCGAGTTGGCCCGGCCCGACGGCAGCCAGCTCGCCTATGCGAGCCTGCCGCTGCCCGATGGCGCGACGCTGCTCACCTATGTCGACGTCACCGACACCAAGCTCGCCGAGCAGGCGCTGATCGAGCGCAACGAGGCGCTGGAGGCGGCGGGGCGGCTGAAGAGCACCTTCATCTCGCACATTTCCTATGAGCTCCGCGTCCCGCTCACCAACATCATCGGCTTCTCCGATCTTCTGGCCACCCCCGCAATCGGCCCCTTGACCGAGCGGCAGCAGGACTATCTCGCCGACATCCGCGCCTCCAGCGACACGCTGCTGGCGATCATCGACGACATACTGGATCTCGCCACCATCGATGCGGGCGCGCTGGAGCTGCACTTTGGCACGGTCGACGTCGCCGAGGTCGTCAGGGCCGCGGCGCTCGGCGTGCGCGACCGCATCCAGAACGCCAAGCTCAAGCTCGAGACCGACATGGAGGACGCGCCCCGGAGCTTCGAGGCCGACGCCCAAAGGGTGCGCCAAGTGCTCTATAATCTGCTCGCCAACGCGGTCGGATTTTCGGAGGAGGGCGGCACCATCACGCTCAAGGTGGCACGCGACGGCGACAGGGTGGCCTTCACGGTGGCCGACCACGGCGTCGGTATCGCGCCCGGCGATCAGGAGGCCGTGTTCGAGCGGTTCGAGCGCCGGGCCCAGGGCTCGAAGCAACGCGGCGCCGGGCTCGGCCTTTCGATCGCCAAGAGCCTGGTCGAGCTGCATGGCGGCGACATCGCGCTTCAATCGGCGACCGGCCAGGGCACGGCGGTGACGGCGCGGTTTCCGATCAAGCGGCGGCGCGCGGGCCGCGACCAGACGCCGGACGCCCGCTCGGCAGGCGGCGGCGCATCAGCGGCCGCATGAGCGCATCGCCCCCCTGGGCCGCCGAAGGGCTCGACGAGGCCGCACTCGGCCGCCTCGCCTCGAAGCTCGTCCTGGTTCTCCATCCCGGCGACTGCGTCACGCTTTCGGGCGAGCTCGGCGCCGGCAAGACCACCTTCGCGCGCGCGCTCATCGGCCACATCTGGGGCGCCGGCGCGGAGGCGGAGGAGATCGTCTCGCCCACCTTCGCGCTGGCCGAGACCTATCCGACGCCCCGCATGGAGATCGCCCATTTCGACTGCTTCCGGCTCGAGCGGCCGGGCGAGGCGGAGGAGCTCGGCATCGAGGAGGCGCTGGAGGGGGCGCTGGTGCTGATCGAGTGGCCCGAGCGCATCGC
>CAYVYD010000156.1:0-4314 GCA_964454415.1 uncultured Hyphomicrobiaceae bacterium
TGAAACTCGCGGATTCGGCGCAGGCCAGGAAGACCCTGAAATCATCCCACGAGAAGTGGCCGATTTTGGGGAGCAGCGCGGTGTGCTCGATTTTTGCAGCAGACCGTTGCGTACTTTGCTGCATCTCAATGGTCCCAAAATGGATATGGATGAGTAGCACTCATGGGTAAGTCAAAATTGCCTCAGACGCAATTGAACTACGCTAACTAAGAATGTGCAACGGCAACTCGATGGAAAATTTACACTATAGCCGCCACGAATTCGACTTGCTGGAGCCTCCCAAGGCGCCGCGAATTCGATTGCGCCATGCCACGATCGCCGATCTCGCCTCGGCCCGCGATTTCGCCCAAAGCGAATTGCCCGGCAACATCGCTGCCGGCGCGGTGCTGGAAATGGCGATCGCGCATAACCCCGACAACCTGCTGGTGTTCGCCCGCAACGACCAAATCGCCGGAATCTGGGCGATGTTGATGCTCGATCCTATGGGCGTGGAGCAGTTGCTGCTCGGTGAGTTCAACACCATAGATCCGGAGTTCCAATATCTCACGCCGGATGGAAGGACACCGGTTGCCATCTATATGTGGGCCGTCGTCGCGCCGGGAATGGCGGCCGAAGGCATCCGCCACGTCAGCCGGTTCCTTCGTCAACCTCGATATGTGCGGGCGAATTTCTTCTCGCGGCCGAACACGGATGTCGGCGTGAAGCTCAACTACAGCCTCGGTTTGCGCCCGATCCAATCACAGACGCCGGGGCTGTTCCGCTATGTCCGCTTGGCCAACAGGGCGGCGCAATTGTCGCAAGCCGCGTAACGTCGCCGGGGGCCGCATTGACCGAATCGACACCGATCTACGACACCTTCTGGGAACCCGATGCCAATTCCGCGCGTCCGAACGACACCAGGTACGGCATCAAGGTGGCGCACTCGCTCAACGACATGATGCAGGTCGCGGCCATCAGGGCGGCGGTGTTCCTGAGCGAGCAGAATTGCCCCTATCACGAAGAGTTCGACGGCAACGATTTCTGCGCCGTCCACCTCATCGGCTATCGCGGCTTCGAGCCCGTGGCCTGTCTTCGCGCGCGCTTCTTCGCCGATTTCGCCAAGCTGGAGCGGCTTGCGGTGCGCCATGAGTACCGCAACACGCGCATGTCCTTCGTCATCGTGCGGGCCGGAATCGAGCTGGCGCGCAAGAAGGGATACCGCCGGGTCTACGGCCACGCCCAGGACCGGCTGGTGAACTTCTGGTCGCGCTTCGGCGCCCGGCCGCTGCCGAAGGACAAGAAGAGGGATCTGATCTTCTCCGACTATTCCTACACGGAAATGCTGCTCGAGACCGAGCGCCACTCCGACCCGATCACCCTCAACAGCGATCCCTACACCATCATCCGGCCCGAGGGCGCCTGGCATCGTCCGGGGATTCTGGACAACTCCGCCCAGCGTCCCGCCACCTCGCCCCAACGGCAGGATTACAACGGCCACGCGGACGGCTAGCCCCATGAACATTCTTAATTTTCCACATTGGCGAAAGGCGCGCGGGGTTCCGATCACCGCCTTTGTCGACCTTCAGGTCGAATACGTCGCCAACGGCAGGGCCTATTGCGTCAAGGAGACCGAAGAGATTCTCGAGAACTGCAAGCTGGTGCTGGATTATTGCCGGCATGAAGGGCTGCCGATCGCCCATTTCCGGCAGCTGAAATCATCGGCCTTTTTCAACAAGGCGTCCGATTTCTCCGGTTGGATCGACGGGTTCCAGCCGAAGCCGAACGAGATGGTGTTCGAGCGCCGATTGCCGTCCTGCTACAGCAACGCCGATTATCAGAATCTGCTCGCGACGATCGACAACCCGACCACCATCTTCCTCGGCTTCTCCGGCGAGGCGTCCTTCGTCTCGACCGCCGTCTACGCCCACCACCAGTCCCACGACGTGATCTTCGTCTCCAACGCTTCCGCCACGCGGCTGCTTGGAGATCTGGCGGAACAGGACGCCCACAAGGCGGTGTTCGATCTGATCTCGCTTTACGGGGATACGGCGTCCACGGAGGACGTCATGTCGTATCTCTCGCGCGTCGTTCCAAAATAAACGGATAACAGCCATGAGCGCAGACATGAAGAATATCCGAGCCCTCCGGCGCCTGCTCACCTATGCCTGCCACGAGGCCAAGGAGATGCAGAACGAAAAGCTCTCCGACATCATCAGGAAGGCCATAAGGGAGATCGATCTTTACAGCCTGCAGTGGCACGAGGACGCGATAATCCTCCACAAGACCGATCGGCGGGAAATCATTTAAGGGTCCGGCGCCGAGGCGGCAGGGCAGCGGGCATTGGAGTCGGAGTCGAAGCTATGCGGGTCGAAAGCGAATTTCAGGACCAGAACAAGCTGCTCGACATGCGGCGGGCCTACGCCCTGTCGCGTTGGGATCAGTTGCTGGAGGCCCAGACCGACGTCTTCTTTCCCCACGAGATCGAGTTCTTCCTGTCCTGCCCGCCATGGTCGCGGGCGCGCGCCGTGCTCGATGTGGGATGCGGCAACGGCTATTATCTCTCGAAGCTGAAGACGTTCTTTCCGCAGAAATCCTATACCGGCATCGACGTCGCGCCCCGGCTGGTGGACATCGCCGGCTCGAACGCCGCGTCGGCCGGCATCGCCTTCCACGCGGTGGATTTTTTCGATTACCGGCCGGACCAGCGCTTCGACGTCGTTCTGATGCGGCTCATCGTTCAGCACATGCGGGGAATCGGGGACGTACTCGAGCGCGCCGGCGAGCTTCTGAACGAGGGGGGAAGCGTCGTCGTCATCGAGCCGGACCCCGACAACTTCGCCAATCGGCCGCGGACGCCGATGTTCGACGAGCTGCTGCGCGCCGTCAAAACCCATGCGGGCCAGCAGGAGCGCAACAAAAGCGACCTCACCGGTCTGGGACAGAGCTTCGCGGGCGTTCCGGGCTGGCGCCTCGCCCAACACGTCCGCAAGACGGTGCCGCATACCGGCCCCTTCGCCAACACCCGCCTGCTGCACATGCTGCGCCTGTGGATCGACATCCTCGAGGGCGCCGGCGAGATCGACTTCCCCTTCGACGACGCGCGGCGGGAGATCGAGGCCTGGGCCGAGGACAGAACCGCCTACAATCAAATCGGCATCCAGACCCTGGTTCTGGAACCCGCCCGCTAGGCCGCGGCCCCCTCGATCAAGCGGGCCAGACCCGCCCGCGAAATGCGCCCGCCACGCCTGACCGGGCCGCGCGCGCCCGCCGGTGCCCGGCGGGCGGGCGCGCATCTGTTGTCATTGGGCAACAGGTTCAAAAATAAGACGTAATCGGGAAATGAAAACTAAAGCCAAGGGGGTTCCTGGTCTTATATTGTAAAATCAAACATTGGCGAAGAATGCGATTTGTCGGGCGATGTCGGCGCTGGTTAATTGACGTGATGATTAGTTCGCGTGTCGCAGCATGGGGGAGCGGACGTAGGTTGGGTATTCTAGTAAATGCGTCGCGGCGATTGCTGCCGCCGCTCGTCTTGGCCTTCGCGATAACCGCCGCCGCGGCGGGGATGAAGTCGGCGCGCGCCGCCGAGGGCGCCATCAGCTTCTATCTGCCGGGCTTCTACGGCGACTTCGGCGTCGCCTACACGCCCGATCCCGGCGTCTATTGGTACACCACCAACAGCTATTACGAGGCCAAGAGCATCTATCCGGTGCTCCCCTTCCCGTTCGAGACCGAGCAGACCTTCGACGGGTTCGCCTATCTCAACCTGATCCGCGGCTTTTGGATCACCGACAGCCACGGCTTTCTGGGATCGGAACGTTTCGCGATGGGCATCCGCGTGCCCATCATCCACATCGACCTCGACGTCACCGTGGAGACGCCGATCGGGACGCTCGAGGCCAACAAGGTGAATGCTGATTTGGGGGATCTCGGCTTCATGCCGGCGTCGTTCTACTGGCAGTTCGGCAATTTCCATTTCAACCTCTACGAGCTCATCACCGCGCCGACGGGCGTGTTCGACCGCAACGACTTCCCCAATATCAGCCGCAATCAGTGGAGTTTCGATTCCGTGCTCGCCATGTCCTGGATCGATTTGACGAGTTGCGGCTGCGAGATCTCGCTGGTGCCGGGCTTCATCGCCAACACCGAGGATCTCGCCACCAAGTATCAGACCGGCGGCGAATTCCACGTCGACTACATGCTCAACAAGTTCTTCTTCCAGGCGCTGTTCGGCGTCGGCCTTCAAGGCTCCTATTACAAGCAGATCACCGGCGACAGCGGGACCGGCGCCCTGCTCGGCCCGTTCAAGGGCGAGGCCTCCTCGATCGGGCCCGC
>CAYVYD010000156.1:4414-6366 GCA_964454415.1 uncultured Hyphomicrobiaceae bacterium
CCGCATCCGATCGACGTTCACGTCGGCAACCGCGTGCGCCTGCGCCGGGTCATGATCGGCATGAGCCAGGTCAAGCTCGCCAAGGAGGTCGGCCTCACCTTTCAGCAGATTCAGAAATACGAGAAGGGCACCAACCGCATCTGCGCCAGCCGCCTGTTCGAGTTCGCGCAGATCCTCGAGGTTCCCGTGGAGTATTTCTTCGAGGACACCGAGGTCGAAGGCGCCGGCCAATCGGAGGGCGAGGCCGAGGCCGGCGATCCCTACTCGATCTACGACTTCCTGAGCTCCCACGAGGGGGTCGAACTAAACCGCGCCTTCCTGCAGATCAAGGAAGCCAAGGTCCGCCGCGTCGTCCTCGAACTGATGCGCTCGCTCGTCGACTGAGCCACCCCGTTACGGCCCGGCCGCTAGGGAGTGGCGCGCGTCGCCAAAACCTTGTCGATACGCCGCCCGTCCAAATCGACGATCTCGAACCGCCATCCCGGCACCATGAAGGACTCCCCTATCTTGGGCAATTGCCGCAACTGGGCGAGCGCGAAGCCAGCGACGGTTTGATAGCCGCGCCTGCGCGGCAGCGGCAAGGCGAGTAGCTCGGCCATCTCGTGCACGGGCAGCGCGCCGGAGAGCAGCCAGGAGTCGTCGTCCCGCTTGAACGCATAGGGCTCCGGCTCGGTTTCGTCGGTCCCGAAAACGCCGACGATCGTCTCCAGGATATCGTAGGGTGTCACCAGGCCCTCGAAGTGGCCGTATTCCTCGTAGACGAGCGCCATCGGCACCTCGGCCTCGCGCAAGATCGCGAGCACATCGAGCGCGTCCACGGTCTCGGCGATCGTCGGCGCCTTGCGAATATGGGCAGCGACGTCGAGCGGCTTGTCCGCCAGCAGATCGGCGAGCAGTCCGCGGGTTTCCGCGACTCCGATGATTGCGTCCTGCGAGCCGTTGCCCACTGGCAGACGCGAATGCCGCGTTTTGACGAGCAACGCCTCGATCTCCTTCGGATCGTCGGCAAGATCGATCCAATCGACCTTGGTGCCGGGTGTCATCACGGCGCGGACGGAGCTGTCCGCGAGCCGCATCACCCGGGTGATCAGGTGCCGTTCACCGGTCTCTATCACACCTGTCCGCGCCGCCTCGGTGATCAGAAACCTGATTTCCTCCTCGGTCACGCTGGCGGCCGGCCGGATCCACTTGCCGAACGGCTTGAACAGCAGCCGCGCCGAGGCCTCCAGAAGCCAGACGGCTGGCGCCGCAAGCCTCGCCAGGGTCTTCATCAGCGGCGCCAACCGGCAGGCGATCATTTCGGCGTTGCGGAGCGCGAGGCTCTTCGGCACCAGTTCGCCTGCGATGATCGTGACGTAGGTGATCACCGCGACGGTCGCGCCGTAGCCGAGCGTTTCTGCGAGTTGGGGTGAGAGGCCGCCATCCTCCAGCATCTCGGTCAAGGAAGCGCCGAAAGCCACGCCTCCGATGGCGCCCGTCATCACCCCCACGAGCGTGATGCCCACCTGGACGGTCGAGAGCAGGCGGCCCAGTTCGGTTGAGAGTTCCAGGGCGCTGGCCGCGCCCCGGCGCCGCTTCGCCGAGAGCGCCTTCAAGCGCGCGGGCCGCGCCGAGACGATGGCGAACTCGGCCAGGGAAAACAGGCCGTTCAGAAGGATAAGCGCCATTATGACTAGGGCTGCGATCATGGGAAACCGATCATCGAGATGGCATAAGGGACCACGCCGCCACTTTATTCGCGAACGCAGGCGCGGGCGCCAATGCTAGCGGGATTTGCCGCCGGCTGCCGAAATATGGATCAAACGCGCCCGTTCCGGGGCCTCGGCGGCCCGGTGGGCGCGTGACGTCGGTGGCGGAAAAAAGCCCGCTGCGGAACGAGCGGGCGGTCTTTCGGGATTGGTTGCGGGGGCAGGATTCGAACCTGCGACCTTCAGGTTATGAGCCTGACGAGC
>CAYVYD010000157.1:0-6344 GCA_964454415.1 uncultured Hyphomicrobiaceae bacterium
AAGCCGAAAGGTTTGCCCTGACCGTCACTACAGGCGAAACGCTTGACGAGTTGAACGAGAGGCAGGGCGTGACCAGGCACCTGATTGGCCTGCTGGACCTGATAGAGGGCACGCTGCGCGGCCACGTATCCATTCCGCCGGGCTCCCTGCCGCCCCTTCTGCAATTGGCGATCGCCGGCCAGCTTCGCTATGCGGTCCTAAGAGGGAGCAAGCTGCGCTATCGCAGCGCCCATGTCATCGATTGCCACCTCCGCCGCACGCTCGACGAGGACGAGGACTTGCCTGAGTGAGTTGTCATAACGGAACGAGCAATCCCCTCTGGTCACCGCAGCCCAAATCGTCTAGTGAATCGATAAGTGCCTGCGGGTTCCGCAGGGTGCCGAAATGGTCCCTATTTTACACAGTATCTTACACATACACAGCCGATAGGCTAAATACTGTAGAAAAATCAAGGGATTACGGCAGGCATAACCTGACTCAAAATCTGTTGTCCGCAGGCGCTCGCCGGTCCGGCGCTGCTGTTCGAGCCGGTCTCCGGCAAGGTGCTCTACGCCGAGGATCCCGATTTGAGCTGGCATCCGGCCTCGCTCACCAAGCTGATGACCGTCTACGTCGCCTACAGCGCCATCAGCCGGGGCGAGCTCACCATGGAGGACAAGGTGATCTGCTCGGCCAACGCCAACAAGCAGCCGCCGAGCAAGATCGGGCTGCCGGTCGGCGCCGAGATGGGCGTCGGGCTGGCGCTCAGGGTGCTGCTGGTCAAATCCGCCAACGATGTCGCCGTCATGCTGGCCGAGAAGGTCGGCGGCAGCGAGGCCAAGTTCATCGATCAGATGAACGCCGCCGCCGAGCGGCTCGGCATGACGCGCACCCATTACGTCAACCCGCACGGCCTCCCCGACGACCGCCAGGTGACGACCGCGCGCGACCTCGCCATCCTGACGCGCGCGATCATGAAGGAATACCCCGACTACGCCGATTTGTTCGCCCTGCCATACGTCAAGGTCGGCAAGCGCCGCATGAACAACCACAACTCGCTGCTGCGCAGCTACATCGGCGCCGACGGCATGAAGACAGGCTTCATCTGCGCCTCCGGCTACAACGTCGTCGCCAGCGCCACCCGCGACCGCGTGCGGCTGGTGGCCGTCGTGCTCGGCGCCAGAACCGGCCAGAGTCGGCGCGTGCGCGCCTCGGAGCTGCTGGATCACGGCTTCGAATGGTACCGGTGGAAAGCGCTGTTCGCCCGCAAGCTCGACCGCTTGCCCGTGCAGCAGGCGGCCCTTGCCGAGCCCGCGACCGACCTGCACGCCAACGTCTGCGGCGGCCGCCGCCCCGCCAGCAGCCACCGCGGGAAGCGCTGATGAGCGCGTCCGCGCTTGCGAGCGCATCGCTCCCCATTCCCCTTTGGCCCCGTCCTTGCGGGAAGCCGGGTATCCGTTGCCGCAATGGAGCCGACGTCTCACCGTGAACCAGTCCGCGCTCTCTTTTCGTCCTCCCCGGCACGCCGCCGTCAGCGACCGGGAAATCCGCACCATGGCGTTGGTGTTGCGGAGAAAATTCGGCGCCCAGGCGCTCGAGGTGGCGCATGGTTTCGCCGCCGAGCACCGCGCCATCGGCGATTTTTCCCGTGCCCTGATCTGGGACGGCGTCTGCGCCGCGCTCGGCCCCGCGCGAACCCTTTCTTAAAGCCCCAGCGCTAGCATCGGCCCGCCGCAGCGCGCGGCCATCGGGTTGGGCCATGACCGTTCATCACATCGAAGATGCCATCAAGCGCGGCGTTCTGGGCCAGGCGGCGGGCTCGTTCTGGCGCCAGGCATGGGAAGTGGTCGGCGGCGCCGGCGAGCACGCCTCCTCCAAGCGCGCCGCGTTCATGGCCTTTTCGATCCGGGTCGCGAGCGCCGGCATCGCCTACGCATCCCAGGTCCTGCTCGCCCGTCTGATGGGCGGGTTCGAATACGGCATTTTCGTCTTCGTCTGGGTCTGGGTGCTGATCCTGGGCGGGCTCTCGCCGCTCGGCATGAGCACCGCTTCGATCCGCTTCATTCCCGAATATATGGCGGCCAAGCGCGCCGATCTGATGCATGGCCTGATGCGCATGACCCGTCTGATGGCGCTGGGCCTGAGCAGCGCGATCGCGCTCGCCGGCATCATCGGCCTCGCTCTGCTGTCGCGCAGTCTCGACTCGGTCTATCTGGTCCCCGCCAGCCTGATTCTCGTCTGCCTGCCGCTCTACGCCCTGGTCGATATCCAGGACGGCCTGTGCCGCGGTTTCGGCTGGATCGGCATCGCCCTGGTGCCGCCCTTCATTCTGCGCCCATTGCTGCTGCTCGCCGCATTCGGCCTCGCCCTCCTGATCGGCTTCGCGCCGACCGCCGTCACCGCCGCCGGCGCCGCGATCGCCGCGGCCTGGACCAGCGGTCTGGTGCAATGGGCCGTCTTCGAGTGGCGCGCCGCCCGGGAGATCGAGCGCGCCCCGCCGCTGTTCCAAACCCGCCTGTGGCTGGTCACCGCGCTGCCGATGTTCGCCTTCCAAGGGTTCGATCTGCTGCTGCAGAACACGTCCATCCTGGTGTTGAGCCGTTTCGAGTCGCCGCAGGAAATCGCCATCTATTTCGCCGCCCTCAAGACCATCGGGCTCGTCTCCTTCATCCATTTCGCGGTGGGCACGGCCGCGGCGAACAAGTTCTCCGGCCTCAACGCGAATGGCGACCGCGCCGCGCTCGGCCATTTCGTCGGCGAGGCGGCGCGCTGGACCTTCCTGCCCTCGCTCGCCGTGACGCTGCTGCTGCTGGCGCTGGGCAAGCCGCTGCTGTGGCTGTTCGGGCCGGATTTCACCGCCGGCTACCCGGTGATGTTCATCCTCGCCGCCGGTCTGCTGCTGCGCGCCGCCATGGGTCCCGCCGAATACGTGCTCAACATGCTGGGCGAGCAGAAGAGCTGCGCCGCCATCCTGTTTTTCGCCGCCATGGTCAACCTGGCGCTGAGCTTCGCCCTGATCCCGAAATTCGGCATGCACGGCGCCGCCGCCGCCAGCACCGCCGCGATGTGGCTCTCGGGGCTCGCCATGTTCGCGGTCGCGCGCTGGCGCCTCGGCCTCACCCTGTTCGCCTGGCGCCGGCGGTAGCGGGCGGAGCCGCTAGCGCGGCGCCCCCAGCACCAGCGTCCAGAAGGTCTGGTGGCGGGTCTGCGGCGCGATCGCCAGCGCGATGCCCATTTGGGTGGCGTCGGGAAGCAGCAGGTTTTCGTCGTGCTCGGGGCTTTCCTGCCAGTCCTTGAAGACCTCGGCGAGCGACATCTGACCCGCCCCGACGTTCTCAGCCGCCAGCCCCGCCTTGTAGCCGGTGCCGTTGACCCGGTCCCACGGATCGCTGCCGTCCGTGCCCTTGTGCGAAATCTGGTCGTGCTTGGCCAGGTCGTCCGAGTGCCGCTTGGCGGCGAGCGCCAGCTTGCCGTTGAGCCGCAGGGGCTTGAGGCCCTTGCGCGCCCGGTAGGCGTTGATCATGGCGCGGGCTTCCTCGGGCTTGAGCGTCACCTCGTCCGCGGCCAGCCGTTTGGCGTTGGCCTCGCGGTCGATGCTGCGGTCGGCGCAGCCCACGGCGGCGAGCAAGAGCACCATGGCCGCCAGAACCGGCAACGCCCGGCGGCCGCCCATTGGCGTCAACGCCAGCTTTCCCATGAGGCGCCCTTACCCTCTCCGCAGCGGACGCAAACCTTGGCAGGTTGCAACGTTGAAACCAGGTTGGAACCGGCAAACAACGCACGGTCCCTCCAAGGCGGTCCCGATGGTGCCGAAAGCCCTGAGCCTGCTCGCCGCGATCCTTGCTTGAAGTGTGCCCTGTTGCGCCGTGGCGCAAAGCGCCCTTGAGGGACAGGAAAAACATGTCCTCAATTTGACGAAATCGAGCTGGTCCCATTTTCGCGACTTCGAGGGCCGGCAGCTCATCTACTTCACCCATCCCGAGGTCTACCGCTGCGGCATCGAGGCCGTACGCCATGGCCTGAACTGCGACGCGCTGGACCGGGTCCGGGAGCTGCGGCCCTGCGACCGCGGCAAGCCCAACGGGATCGCCACCGACCGCCCCTATGTTTCGCTGCCCCTGGGGAGTCCCCGAAGCATCACCCTTCAGTTCACCTTCGCCGGCGGCACCAGGAGCGGTCTCACCCGCATCGGCGTCAACAACCGGCCGCTCGAAGGAGCGGCGCCCCAGCTCTCGCGGGCCGGATTCGGCCGCTAATCCTGGTCGCGGTCCCGGATGAAGTTGCGCACCAGCCAGAAGAACAGCGGATAGGGCGCCCGCCGCGTCGCCTTCAACATCTGCACGAACTGCCATGGAAAGGCGATCTCGAACTTCCGCCTCCCGATGCCGGCGATGATCTTGCGCGCGGCCACGTCCACCGGAATGATATAGGGCATCGAGAATTCGTTGTTTTCGGTCATCGGCGTGTCGACGAAACCCGGATTGACGACGCTGACGCGCACCCCGGTGCCGTCGAGCGTTCCCATCAGCGCCTCGGCGTGGTTGATCAGCGCCGCCTTCGTCGGCCCGTAGGCGACGGTGCGGGGCATGCCGCGATAGCCGGCGACCGAGGCGACGATGACGAGATGGCCGCGGTCGCGCTCGATCATCCGCGGCAGCAGCGCGTCGATGGCGTAGACCGTGCCGAAATAGTTGACGCGCATCGCCTCCTCGCAGGCGGTTGCGTCGTATTCATGCGCGCACATATCCACCCAGACCCCGGCATTGAGCACCGCGACGTCGATGGCGCCGAGCCGCGCCTCGATCCGGTCGACCGTCGCCGCCACGCCCTCGCGGTCGGTGACGTCTGCGGGAAAGACGTCGATCAGGTTGGAGCTTCGCGCCAACGCCTGGAGCTTGTCGGTGGACCGCGCGGTGACGGCGCACCGCATGTTGCGGTTCGCCATTTGCAGCGCCAGTTCCCGGCCGATTCCCGTGCTGGCGCCGGTGATCCAGACCAATTGCCGTTTCGATGCCATCGGGACCTCCCGCAGCGGAAGCCCTCAAGAATAGATTTTGGTTGCGCCGCGGTCCACGGCGCTGGCGGGAGGCCGGTTCCGCGCCGGTCAATCGCCCCCGAGATAGCGCAGCTTGAGGGCGACGATGCGCAGATAGGATTGGGTGATGCGCGCCTTGAGCTCCGGGTCGGCGAGGGCCGCCTGCTTGACGGTCTCCACATAGCGCTCGGGCCGCGACATGTCGCCGTTGCTGGTGCTCGACAGGATCAGCAGGTCGTTCCCCGCCTTGATCGCGCGAATTAGCGCGTCCCCCGCCTGGTAGTGCTTTCGGATCGCGCCCATTTCCATATCATCGCTGATGATGACCCCGTCATAGCCGAGCCTGGTGCGCAGCAGGCCCGTGACCAGGCTGTGCGAGAAGGTCGCGGGCTGGCGCGTCCGCCCGCGGTCCTGGTAGCGGTCGAGATGGAGGTGGCCGACCATGACCATATCGGCGAGGCCGTCCCTGATCAGCCGCGAAAACGGCACCAGCTCCCGCTCCCGCCAGGTCTTGGAGATGTCGACGAAACCGAGATGGCTGTCCGAGCGGCTGCTGCCGTGGCCGGGGAAATGCTTGAGCGCGGTGATGATGCCCTCGGCGCGGTGCGCCCTGACGAAGGCGGCGGCGTACCGGACGACCGCGTCGGGGTCGGCCGAGTAGCTGCGCCCGATGCGCCCGATGATCGGGTTCTGCGGGTTGGTGTCGAGGTCGACGACGGGGCCGAAATTGACGTTGAAGCCGAAATCCGCCAAATCGCGCGCCATCCCCCGGTAGTAGTCGAAGGCCTGCTCGGGGCTGAGCTGGGCGGCGACGCGGCTGGCCGAGCTTAAGCGCTTGAGCCCCACATTGCCCGCCAGGCGCTGGACCCATCCTCCCTCCTGATCCACCGCGATCAAGGGCGGGTGGCGGGACGGCGCGTTGGCGAGGAAATGCGTCAGCCCCCGGGCGCCGCGGGCGTTGGAGAGGTTGCGCTTGAGAAAGATGACGCCGCCGATCACGCCCGCTTCGATCTGCGCGCGCAGCCGCTGCGGCCATTGCTGCTGCGCCCGCGTGCCCTCGAAGCCGACGATCAGCATCTGGCCGATCATCTCCTCCAGCGCCACCGCGTCCGTGCGCGGCGGCCGCGGCGCGGCCATCGCCTGATGGGCGAGAAGGGCGCCCGCCAACACCAGGGCAAGGAGATTGATCAGCCGCGACACCGCGCGCGTCCGTTCGCCGGCGCGATCAACGGGCCGCCGGAGGGCGGTTCCGCCCTTCAGCCATGATCTGCCGGGATCGACAGCAGCTCGGCGAGCAGCCGCTTGGAGGCGAGCAGGTCCTCCAGGCTGT
>CAYVYD010000158.1:0-6297 GCA_964454415.1 uncultured Hyphomicrobiaceae bacterium
CCTACCGGCTGAAGGGCAAGCGCGTCTGGATCGCGGGCCACGCCGGCATGGTGGGCTCCGCGCTCGCCCGCCGACTCGCGGCCGAGCCCTGCGAGCTCCTGACCGTCCCCCGCGCCGAGCTGGATCTCACCCGCCAGGCCGAGGTCGAGGCGTGGGTGGCCAAGACGCGCCCCGACGTGGTGATCCTCGCCGCCGCCAGGGTGGGGGGAATCCTGGCGAACGACCGGGAGCCGGTCGCCTTCCTGCGCGAGAACCTCTTGATCGAGACCAACGTGGTCGGCGCCGCCTTCGAGGCCGGCGCCGAGAAGCTGCTGCTGCTCGGCTCCTCCTGCATCTACCCCAGGCTGGCGCCGCAGCCGATCCCCGAAAGCGCGCTCTTGACCGGCCCGCTCGAGCCCACCAACGAGTGGTACGCGATCGCCAAGATCGCCGGCCTCAAGCTCGCCCAGGCCTATCGCAAACAATATGGCGCCGACTTCCTCACCGCCATGCCGGCCAACCTCTACGGGCCGGAAGACAATTTCGACCCCGAGACGAGCCACGTGCTCCCCGCCCTGATCGCCAAGGCGCACCGGGCGAAGAGGGAAGGCGCGGCCCATCTCGCGATCTGGGGGACGGGGGAGGCCAAGCGCGAGTTCCTGCACGTGGACGACTGCGCCGACGCGCTGGTCCACATCCTGAGGCACGTGTCGAGGGCGGAGCAGATCAACGTCGGGACCGGCGAGGACGTCACCATCCTCGAGCTCGCCCGGCTGGTGGCGGGCGTGGTGGGCTTCGAGGGGGCGATCGTCACCGACCCTTCGAAACCCGACGGGACGCCGCGCAAGCTCTTGGACGTCACCACCCTAAAGCGCGCCGGCTGGCGCCCGCGCATCGGCCTCCAGCGCGGCATCGCCGACACCTACGAGTGGTATCTCAGGAACGTGGCGGAGAAGGAAAGGGAGGTGGTGGGGTAGACCGCAGACGCTCTTATCTAAGCTGCTTCGAGCCGCTCCATCTCTTCCTCGAACTCGAAGCGCAATTGCGCGGCCTCTTCGTCTGGGAGCCAGAGCGTCATCTGCGGAAAGATGGTGCGGTAGAGCGAGACGCGGGCCGAGTCCCAGGGTAGCGTCTCGGCGGCGCGGGCCTCGGCCAGAATCTTGTAGAGCCGGGCGCGCACGCGGTCTGGGTCTGCCACGTAAGCCTTAGGCGGTTCATCCCCGAACAGGTCGGGCTGATCGTCGCCGAACAGGTCGGGCTGCTTGGCGCGCGGCATCGGCCGTCTCCCCGTGGACGCGGTCGTCGCGAATCGATTGTGAATCATGCGCGAAGTGGCCGGACCGTGCTACCCCGCACCCGCCATGCCCGGACTTGCTCCTGGCCTCCATTGGGGCATTCCGGGCCGGGTTGTTGCGTCCATCGCAGCCGCACTATTGGACCGCCGGGACGAGCCCGGCGGTGACGAGGGGAGAACCGCGCGAATTGACCCCGACCGGAGCGGGGGCCAGCCCATTTGGATTCCCGCCTTCGCGGGGACAGGCTCAAGGGGGCGGGCCGGAGGCGCCGAGCGGTAGGCGCAATGACACCCCTCACCCGTCATGCCCGGACTTGCTCCGGGCCTCCAATGGGGCGGTTCGGGCCGGGGTGTTGCGTCCATCGCAACCGCACTATTGGACCGCCGGGACGAGCCCGGCGGTGACGAGGGGAGAACCGCGCGAATTGACCCCGACCGGAGCGGGGGCCAGCCCATTTGGATTCCCGCCTTCGCGGGGACAGGCTCAAGGGGGCGGGCCGGAGGCGCCGAGCGGTAGGCGCAATGACACCCCTCACCCGTCATGCCCGGACTTGCTCCGGGCCTCCAATGGGGCGGTTCGGGCCGGGGTGTTGCGTCCATCGCAACCGCACTATTGGACCGCCGGGACAAGCCCGGCGGTGACGAGGGGAGAACCGCGCGAAGTGGCTGGGCCGTGCTACCCCTTACGCGTCATGCCCGGACTTGTTCCGGGCATCCAATGGGGCGGTTCGGGCCGGATTCACGCGTCCCCCGCCACCGCCCCAGTGGATCACCGACGCGAGGCCGGCGGTGATCCCCGCCTTCGCGGGGACAGGCTCAAGGGGGTGGAAATGACGGGGGAGAGGCCGGGGACGACATGGCGGGACCGCAATCGGGAGAGCAAGGGTGGCAATAATAACGCGCATCGTCTCAGGGGGTCAGACCGGCGCCGACCGCGGCGCGCTCGAGGCGGCGCTGGAAGCGGGGATCGAGACCGGCGGCTGGTGCCCGAAGGGGCGGAGGGCGGAGGACGGCGTCATCCCGGCCCGCTACCGGCTGCGCGAGACCGAAAGCGCCGCCTACAAGGCGCGGACGCGGGCCAACGTGCGGGACTCCGACGGCACCCTGATCATCGCGGACGGGGAACCGCTCTCGGGCGGCACGGCGGCGACCAGGCGCGCGGCGGAGCGCCAGGACAAGCCGTGCCTCGTCGTGGTGGCCAGCGGCGGCGCGGAAGCGCAGGCGCGGGTGCTCGACTGGCTGGAAAACCACCTAATCGCGGTGCTCAACGTCGCCGGTCCGCGCGAAAGCAATTGCCCCGGCATCGAGGCGAGCGCCAAGGCGCTGATCGGCGCGGTGCTTAGTGCCCAGCGATGCGGGCGGCGAGCTGGCTGATGGCGGAGATGTCGGGCGCGGCGGCGCGCCGGGCGGGCGCGGCGGCGGGCCGCGGGGGCGCGGGCCGGTCCGCGGCGAGGCTCACCACGCCGGCGCCGCGCGGCGGCGGCGAGTTATCGCGGCTCTTGCCGGCCGGGCGGTCTTTCCCCTGGGAAGGGGCTTCGCCGGTCTTGACGCGGCGGAGCTGGCCCTCGACGGCGGCGTTGGCGTCGATGCGCAGCGTCTTGTATTCGATGTCGCCCAGAACCTGGGCGCCGGACTGGATCATCAGCCGGCCGGCCTTGATCGGTCCCGTGACGCGGCCGGCGATCAGCGCGCTCTCGGCGGTGACCGAGCCGTTGATGGTGGTGTCGTCGCCGGTGATGAGCGTGCCGCATTCGACATTGCCCTCGAGCGTGCCGTCGATCTGAACGCAGCCCTTGGCGGTGATGTCGCCGGTGAACACCACGTCCTTGGCGATGACCGAGGGGGCGGGCTCGCCGGGGGCCTTGGCCGCCGGGCGCTTGGCCCGGGCCTCGCCCCGCCTCACCAGAATGTCCTCCTCGCTGAGGCTCAAGGTGTTCGCCGGCGCCGTCCCCATGGTGTTGCCCCCCGCTTGCCGCGGCGCGTCCGATTCGCCGCTATCCCGAGCCCAATCTGCCGTTGCGAAGGTTAACAAGACTTAAACGCAAGGCCCGCCGGCCGGGGCCCGCCTCTTAATCCTCGATTAACCGTTCCGGCGCCAGCCTCGGGCCAACGATGTTCGCCCGGCGGGACCCGAGTCGCTCGTGCCCGGCCCAAGGACAGGAGCAGGAGAGATGGACCTACCGCGGCTGGAACCCCGCGCATTTTCGGCGCTTTCACGGCTGGGGAGTGGGCCGGTGCGGATCGGCGAGCTCGACCACGGGGCGCTGCTTCGGCTCACCGAGCTGGGGCTGGTGATTCGCTACCAGACGATCTTCCTGATCACGCCGCTGGGTGTCATTCTGCTACAGCGCCAGCCGTTGCGGCGGTTGGCGAGCCTGTGCCTGGCGCTGGGGCGGAGGTTGGCGGGACGCGGCGCGGCGGCGCGGAGGTTGGCGGGCGATCAGCCGGGTCCCGCGCTGGTTTGGCGCGCCTAGCGGCGCGCCAGGGATGCCGCCTCACTCGGCGGCCATCAACTCGATATCGACCATGATGTCGCCGGCGATGCGCTCCAGCGCGTCGTGAAGCGCATCCACCTCGATGCTCTCGGGCACTACCAGATCGGCCTTGGCCTGGAACATCGCCTCGCCCGTCATCGAGGCCGGGAAGACGCCGGTCTGCAACTCGTCGATGCTGACGCCGAGCGCCTCGAGCGCGCGGGTCACTTCGAGCACGATGCCGGGATGATCGACGCCGGTGAGCTCGAGGCGGATGTGGGGCCCGGCCGGCGGCGGGGGCGGCACGTCCTCGCGCAGGGTGACGGCGATGCCGTCGGCCTCGAGGCCGGCGAGCTCCTCCTCGAGCGCCGCGGCGGAGGCCGGCGGGACGGCGACGCGCAGGATGCCGGCGAACTCGCCGCCGAGGCGCGCCATCGAGCTCTCGATCCAATTGCCGCCGTGGCGCGCCACCACGCCGGCCAGGCGCTTGACGAGACCCGGCCGGTCCCGGGCGATCACGGTGAGCACCAGCTCGGCCGGCCCGCGGGAAGTGGTTTGTTTGTCGGCCACGGGCCCCTATCCTCTTGTTCCCAGGCCGCCGCCCGAGGGACGTTCGCCGCGCGGGGGGCGCGCGGCGACGGCGTGAAGGACGATCAGAATGAACGAGGTTAGGGCCCAAGCCAAGCCCCCCGGACCGGCGCCGGGCACGGGTGGGCACGGGGCGAGCGGCGGCCGGATCGCCTCGATCGACCTGCTGCGCGGGCTCGTCATGGTGCTGATGGCGCTCGACCACACCCGCGCGGTTTTCCACGCGAGCGAGGCCGACGTGCGCGACGTCACCGAGCCGGCGCTGTTCCTGACCCGCTGGATCACCCATATCTGCGCGCCGAGCTTCATATTTCTGGCCGGCATCTCGGCGTGGCTCCATGGCGATAAGGCCGGCTCGCGCGCGCAACTCGCCTGGTTTCTGCTGACCCGCGGCCTGTTCCTGATCGCCCTCGAGCTCACCCTGGTGCACGCGGCCTGGGCGCTGGCCGCGGGCCTCAACGTGTTCGCGCTGCAGGTGATCTGGGCGATCGGCGTCTCGATGGTGGCGCTCGCGGCGCTGATCTTTCTGCCGCTCTGGCCGATCGCCGCGATCGGCCTCGCGATGATCGCCGGCCACAACCTGCTCGACGGGATCAGAGCCGAGGATTGGGGGGGCTGGGCGTGGGTCTGGAACGCGCTGCACGAGCGCGGCAGCGTCCATCCCTTGCCCGGACTGCGGCTGATCGTCGTCTACCCCGTGATTCCCTGGATCGGCGTGATGGCGGCGGGCTACGCGCTGGGCCCGCTCTACCGGCTGGCGCCCGAGCGCCGGGCGCGGGTGCTGATGGGACTCGGCGCGGCGCTGATCGCGGCGTTCCTGCTGCTGCGGGCGCCGAACCTCTATGGCGATCCCGCGCCCTGGGTCCGGCAGTCGCAGTGGTGGGAGAGCCTGCTCGCGATCCTCAATGCCGAGAAATATCCGCCCTCGCTCGCCTATCTGTTGATGACGCTGGGACCCGCCATGGTCTTGCTCGGCGCCTTCGAGGGCGCGGGAGGCACCCTGGCGCGGGTGATCACCGTGTTCGGCCGGGTGCCCTTCTTCTACTACGTCACCCACCTCGCCTGGATCGGGGTGCTGTCGCTGATGCTGACGGCGGCGAGCCTGGTGGCGGAGGGGGCGTGGCCGCCGGAGCCGGGCGCCTTCGCCAAGGCCAACCGCTTCACCCTCAACCTCGCCGGCGTCTATCTGCTGTGGCTGTTCGTGGTCGCGAGTCTCTATCCGCTCTGCGCCTGGTTCGCGCGCCTCAAGGCGACGCGGAGCGGCTGGTGGTGGCGCTATCTGTGAGGGAGCGGCGCAGCGTCCAAAAGTCGACATTCCCGCCGCTCAAAACTCCAGACGGCCGCGCACGCCCGAGACCAGGATCGCCTCGTCCTCGGGGTTGAGCGCCGGATTGACGACGAGCTGGGTCGAATAGGTGAGCGCGAGCTCGCGGGTCATCTGGATCCGGTAGAAGACCTCGCCCGAGCCCTGATCATCCAGCAGGGCGTCGGCGGGCTGTCCCCAGGAGAGCGCCACGCCGATCCGGTCCAACGGACGCCCGGGGATGTGATCCAGCACGACGCCCGCCGTCACCAGGTGCTCGAGCTGCGCCGGGCCGCCGCGCTCGCCCTCCGAATAGCCGTAGCGCAGGAAGGGCGCGACCCGCCCGAAATGCTCGAAGGCCGACGCGATCAGGCCCCAGCCCCCGGGCCGGCCGGCGCGCTCGCGCTTATCGGCGTGCCACAGCGAGAGGTGAACGTCGCCCTTGGCGCCCGTTGCATTGGGGCCGCCCGGATCGAAGCCCCCTTCGATCAGGGTGAAATATTCGTGCTCGCCGAAGAAAGTCTCGAAGCCCGAACGCTCGGGCTCGCCATTGGCGTCGCCGATCCCGGCGCGGAGGTATAGGTCGCGGGCCGGCCGCAGGGTCGCGTTGGCGCCGAGGCCGTAATTGGGGAGCGCGATCGAGGGGTGGAAGCTCACCG
>CAYVYD010000159.1:0-6273 GCA_964454415.1 uncultured Hyphomicrobiaceae bacterium
CGTTGTCCTCGCTCGCCTTGTCGAGGTCCGCGTTCAGGAACAACCCCGGCACGTAGAGGCTCTTCACGATCTTGCCGGCGACCGGCATCCGGTTGATGTGGACGTCGAACACCGAGAGGAAGATCGAGACGCGGGTGCGGGGTTCCGGCCCGAGATCGAGCTCGGCCGGGGGCACCACCTTTTCGATCGACGAGACGCGACCGTCGGCGGGCGCCACGGCCAGCCCCTCGCGCAGCGGCGTCACCCGCTCGGGGTCGCGGAAGAAATAAACGCACCACGCGGTAAGGGCGAAGCCGAGCCAGCCGAGCGGCGGCCACAGCCAATAAAGGATCAGGGAGGCGACCGCGAAGGCCGCAATGAACCGGTGCCCGTCCGGATGGATCGGAGCGAATTGATTCCTGATGGTGTCGATGAGGCTGTGATTGTCGCTCACTCAGATACTCCACCCCGTTTAGGCGCTTTCCGTTCAGGCACCGCTTGGTGCGCCGATCGCGCAATGGACGCCCTACTCCACCCGTTCCCTTACGCGCCCTTCCTCCGGAATCGGCTCGCCGTCGCGGGCTTGCGCCAGCGTCTCGCGCGTCTGCTCGGCCTCCCGCTGGCGCTCCCATAGTCCCGCATAAAGCCCTCGTTTCGCAAGCAATTCGACATGCGTGCCCTGCTCCGCGACGCGGCCGCGGTCGAACACGACGATGTTGTCGGCATGGACGATCGTGGAGAGCCGGTGGGCGATGACCAGCGTCGTGCGGTTGCGCGCCACGCTTTCGAGCGCGCCTTGTATTTCCTTTTCCGTGTGGCTGTCCAGCGCCGAGGTCGCCTCGTCCAGCATCAGGATCGGCGGCGCCTTGAGGATGGTGCGCGCGATCGCCACCCGCTGCTTCTCGCCGCCGGAGAGCTTGAGGCCGCGCTCGCCCACCATCGTCGCGTAGCCCTGGGGAAGCGACATGATGAAGTCGTGGATCTGCGCCAGCCGCGCCGCCTCCCGCACGTCCTCCTCGCTCGCCTCGGGCCAGCCGTAGCGGATGTTGTAGGCGATGGTGTCGTTGAAGAGCACGGTGTCCTGGGGCACCATCCCGATCGCCCGGCGCAACGAGCTCTGGGTGACCTCGCGGATGTCCTGGCCGTCGATGGTGATCCGCCCCGTGCTCACGTCGTAGAAGCGGAACAGCAGCCGCGAGATCGTCGACTTGCCGGCGCCCGAGGCGCCGACGATCGCCACCATCCTTCCGGGTGGCACTTCGAAGCTGACGTGCTTGAGGATCTCCCGGTCGCGCTCATAGGAGAACGAGACGTTCTCGAAGCGGATGTCGCCCGCCTTGACCACCAGATCCCTGGCCTGTGGATCGTCCACGATCTCGGGCGGCTCGGAGAGCAGCGCGAACATGGTCTCGATGTCGACCAGCCCCTGCTTGATCTCGCGGTAGACCATGCCCATGAAATAGAGCGGCTGGTAGAGCTGCAGCATCAGCGCGTTGACCATGACGAAGTCGCCGATCGTGTAGACGCCCTGGACGACGCCGCGGGCCGAGAGCAGCATGATCAGCGTGAGACTGGTGGTGAAGATCACCGTCTGGCCGATATTGAGGAAGGCGAGCGAGGTGTAGGTCCGGATCGCGGCGTCTTCGTAGCGCGCCATCGAACGGTCGAAGCGCCGCGACTCGTGGCCCTCATTGCCGAAATATTTGACCGTTTCGTAATTGAGCAGGCTGTCGATCGCCTTGGTGTTGGCCTCGGTGTCGGCGTCGTTGAGCTCGCGGCGGATCTCGATCCGCCATTCGCTCGCATGCACCGTGAACCAGACGTAGAGAACGACGGTGACGGCGATGATGGCGACGAAGTCCCAGCCGAAATAATAGGCGACGATGCCCGACATGAGGATCAGCTCGACCAGCGTCGGGATCGAGTTCAAGATGGCCAGCCGGATGATCAGCTCGATCGCCTTGGTGCCGCGCTCGATCACCCGGCTCAAGCCACCGGTGCGCCGCTCCAGGTGAAACCGCAGGGATAGCGCGTGCAGATGGCGGAAGGTGCGGTTGGCGATCTCGCGCACCGCGTTCTGCCCGACCCAGGTAAACAGCACGTCGCGCAGCTGGTTGAACACGATCATCATCACCCGGCCGAGCCCGTAGGCCGCGATCAGCGCCGCCGGCAGCGCCGCCCAGGCGATGAGCGGCACCTCGGCGAGCTTGCCGCCGCTGGCGCTCCCGGTGAGCCAATCGACCGCGGCCTTGTAGGCGAGCGGCGTGGCGACCGTAATCAGCTTGGCGGCGATCAGCGCGATGAAGGCCAGCACCACGCGCAGCCGCAGGTCGGGCCGATCCTGCGGCCACACATAGGGCATCAGCCCCTTGAGCACCGCGAAATGCCCCGCCCGCGCGGCGAGCACGTCGGCGCCGAGGGTCGTGGTCTCGTCCGGCTCGGCGAGCGGATCGATCTCTGGAATCGCGGAATTGGGCGTCGGCACGGTGGTCAGCTCGTCTCAAGGGTAATTGATCAGTATATAAGACCATTCTGCAAAATGCTGCAGGCCCTGCGAAAAACGCCGTTTTACTGGGCGGTTAGCGGCAGGTGTCGGTTAGCTCGACCGCTTGTCCGGGCCAGATGCGGTCGGGATTGCGGATTTGGCCGCGGTTGTGGCGGTAGAGCACCTGGTAGCGCGCCCCCACCCCGCAGAAGCGCCGCGCGATGCCCCACAGCGTGTCGCCCGGCCGCACCACGTAGCGGCCGGGCCGGCCTGGCGTGGCGCCCTGATCGGCAACCGCTTCGCCGTTGCCCGTGCCCCTGTCCGCGTCCTGGCCAGTGTCCTGGCCCATCTCCTGGCCCGCGTCCTTGTCCGGCTCCCCCAAGGATCCGTCCTGAGGGGCGCCGCCACCCTCGCCCGCCTCCGGTCGCTGGCCGGCATCGGGTTGGGGTTGGAGCTCCGGGCTCGGCGCCGGAGTCTCTGCCGGCTCCGCTTCCGGCTTGGGCGCAGCCGGTGGCTCCGGCGGTGGCGAGGGGGTCGGCGCGGGCGTCTGTTCGACCGGCGGCTTTTGGCCGGTGATCGAGGCGGAGGGCACGTAGAGGCCGGCCAGCATCAGGAAGAATTTGATCAGCACGCCGAGCGCGGCAAGCAGCAGAATTCCGACGGCGATCCGTCCGGCGGGCATGGGCGCGTTCCTTCCTGGTTGGGCGCCGCCAAAATAGCGCGGGCGCCGCGCGGCGCAATGGCTCGATTGGGAAAACGCCGGCGTCTTGACCCGCCGCACCCGTGGTGCCACATCGAGCCCTATGTCCGACGACGTCAAATGGATTTGCGTCTATTGCGGCTCCGGCGAAGGCGTGAACCCGGCCTACGCCGCGGCCGCCGAGGAGCTCGGAGCCGCGATGGCGGCGGCCAGGATCGGCCTCGTCTATGGTGGCGGCGCCGTCGGGCTGATGGGCGTGCTGGCGCGCACGGTGCTGGCCAATGGCGGGCGGGTGACGGGCATCATCCCCGATTTTCTGATCGCCAAGGAGCACATATTGCATGACCTCCAGGACGTGATCGTCACCGACACCATGCACGAGCGCAAGCAGCTCATGTTCGAGCGCGCCGACGCCTTCGTCGCCCTGCCGGGCGGGATCGGCACGCTGGAGGAATTGGTCGAGCAGCTCACCTGGGCGCAGCTCGGCCAGCACGCCAAGCCGATCGTGCTCGCCGACATCGACCGCTTCTGGCAGCCGCTGCTGGCGCTGATCGACCATATGCGGCGCGAGGCGTTCATCCGCTCCGGCCTAAACATCGAGTTCGAGGTCGTGGCCCACGCGGCCGAGATCGTGCCCGCGGTTCTCGCCATGGCGGGGCGCAGGGCGGCGCGCGCGGCCGAGGAGACGGTGGCGAGCAAGTTCTGATCCAGCCGCTGCCCCAATATCGGCCGCCGGCCGGCGTCAAGGCGTCGGCGCGCCGTCCCGCAACAGCTTGTAGTTGATCGAATCGATCAGCGCCTCGAACGAGGCGTCGACGATGTTGGGCGAGACGCCGATGGTGAACCAGCGCTCGCCTTCGCCGTCGCGGCATTCGATCAGAACCCGCGTCGTGGCGTCCGAGCCGCCGCCGGTGAGGATCCGCACCTTGTAGTCGACCAGCTCCAGATCTTCGATGTAGTTCTGATAGATGCCGAGGTCCTTGCGCAGCGCCGTGTCCAGCGCGTTGACCGGGCCGTTGCCCTCGCCGACGCTGAAGATCGTCTCGCCGTTGACGTGCACCTTGACGGTCGCCTCCGAGACGGTGACCAGCTCGCCCAGCGCGTTGTGGCGGCGCTCGACCAGCACCCGGAAGCTGTCGACCTCGAAGAACCGCGGCACGTTGCCGAGCATCCGCCTGGCCAACAGCTCGAAGGAGGCGTCCGCGCTGTCATAGGCGTAGCCCTTGGCCTCGCGCGCCTTGACCTCGTCGAGCAACCTGGTGACACGGGTGTCGTCCTTGGGCCGCTTGATGCCGATACGGTCGAGCTCGGCGAGCAGATTGGATTTGCCCGCCTGGTCGGAGATGTAGAGCTTGCGCGCGTTGCCCACCGCCTCGGGCGGCACGTGCTCGTAGGTGCGCGGGTCCTTGAGAATCGCCGAGGCGTGGATGCCGGCCTTGGTGGCGAAGGCCGACGCGCCCACATAGGGCGCTTGCCGGTCGGGCGCGCGGTTGAGGATTTCGTCCAGCATGTGCGAGGCGTGGGTGAGGTCGCGCAGGCTCTGCGGCGTCACTCCCGTCTCGAAGCGCTCGGCGAACTCCGATTTCAGCATCAGCGTCGGGATGATCGAGGTGAGGTTGGCGTTGCCGCAGCGCTCGCCGAGCCCGTTGAGGGTGCCTTGGATCTGGCGGGCCCCGGCGCGCACGGCGGCGAGCGTGTTGGCGACCGCGTTCTCGGTGTCGTTGTGGGTGTGGATGCCCAGATGATCGCCGGGCACGGTCTTGACCACCTCGGCGACTATTCCCTCGATCTCGTGCGGCAGCGTGCCGCCATTGGTGTCGCACAGCACCACCCAGCGCGCGCCCGCCTCGAAGGCGGTCTTGGCGCAGTCGAGCGCGTAAGAGGGGTTGTCCTTGTAGCCGTCGAAGAAGTGCTCGCAATCGACCAGCACCTCGCGCGCCGTGGCGGCCACCGCCTCGACCGAGCTCTTGAGCGCCTCGAGGTTCTCCTCGTTGCCGATCCCGAGCGCCACCCGCACGTGGTAGTCCCAGGCCTTGGCGACGAGGCAGATGGCGTCGCACTTTGCCTTCAGAACCGATTGAAACCCCGGATCGTTCGCGATGCTGCGTCCGGCCCGCTTGGTCATGCCGAAGGCGGTGAGGTGGGCGTGCTTGAAGGCCTTGGCGGCGGTGAAGAAGTCGGTGTCGGTGGGGTTGGCGCCCGGATAGCCGCCCTCGATGTAGTCGACGCCAAGGCCGTCGAGCGTGCGGGCGATGACGATCTTGTCCTCGACCGAGAAGTCGACGCCGTGGGTCTGCGCGCCGTCGCGCAGCGTCGTATCGAAGAGGTAGAGGCGTTCCTTCGCCATTGGCTTACTCAAAGTACTCCGAACAGGCGCAGCGAGATATACAGCGCCAGCGCCAGCAGCAACAGCTTGACCGAGATATAGCTCAACCAGCTCCGTGGAAAGGGTGTTTCGGGTTTTTCGAACTTGCTCATCGTGCGATCTCCCAGGTTGTGCCCTTTGGTCCGTCCTTCAGCGCCACGCCCATCCGCGCCAGTTCGTCCCTGATGCGGTCTGCCTCGGCGAAGTCCTTGGCCTCGCGCGCGGCCATCCGCGCGGTGACAAGGTTCTCTACTTTTTTTCGGTCCACGCCACCGCGCTGTTTTTCAAGAATCCTCTGAATATCTGCCTGTTCCAATGAATCAAAACCCAAGAATTGGCATGTTTTCAGAAGATCGCAGGCAGATTGGTAATTACCTTTTTTGGCTTCATTAGCCATCTTGTGGAGCTCTGATATGGCTAATGGCGTGTTCAAATCATCTTCTAAGGCGGTTAAAACCGCCTTAGAAATCCTTCCCTCGCTTAAATCTGCGCCTTGGGTGAAATGCCGAAAATTATCGAGTGCTACGGCAGCTTGCTCTGTGCTGTACCTCGTCCAATCAATAGGCTGCCTGTAATGCGTCAATAACATTTGAAAACGAATAACGATTCCTGGCCACTCATTCAGCAGATCGTGGATGGTGATGAAGTTGCCGAGCGATTTCGACATCTTCTCGCCCTCCACCTGCAGATAGCCGTTATGCATCCACACCCGCGCCATCAGCTTGGTGCCGTGGGCGCAGGTCG
>CAYVYD010000160.1:0-4248 GCA_964454415.1 uncultured Hyphomicrobiaceae bacterium
CCTTCATCAGGCCGATGTTGCCTTCCTGGATCAGGTCGAGGAACTGCAGGCCGCGATTGGTGTATTTCTTGGCGATCGAGATGACCAGCCGCAGATTGGCCTCGACCATCTCCTTCTTGGCGATGCGCGCCTCGCGCTCGCCCTTCTGGACGATGTGGACGATGCGGCGGAACTCGGCGATCTCGAGGCCGGTCTCGGTGGCGAGCGACTGGATCTCCTTGCGGATATCCTTGATGGTGTCGCGCTCCTTCTTGACGAATTTCTCCCAGCCCTTGCGCTTGAGCCGGCCGACCCGGCGCAGCCAGTTGGGGTCGAGCTCGTTGCCCTGATACTCGTTGAGGAAGTCGAGCCGCGCGACGCCGTAGGATTCGGCGAGCCGCATGACGCGCCCCTCGAAGCCGAGCAGGCGGCGGTTGATATTGTAAAGCTGCTCGACCAGCGCCTCGATGCGGTTGTTGTTGAGCGACAGGCTCTTGACGTTGGCGACGATCTCTTCCTTGAGCTTCTGGTAGCGCTTCTCCTGGCCGGAGCTCAGCGAGGAGGCCTGCAGCTTCTTCTCGACCAGCTGGTCCTGGAGCTTGCGAAGCTTGCGGTAATCGCCGGCGATCCGGTCGAAGGTCTCGAGCACCTGGGGCTTGAGCTCCGCCTCCATGGCGGCGAGCGAAAGGGAGTTCTCGAGATCGTCGTCGTCCTCGTCGTCGTCGAGGTCGCCCTCGCCTTCTTCCCCGCTTTCGGTGTCCTCGCCGTCGCTGTCGCCGCGGGCCTCGGCCCCGCCGTCGCGGACGGCGCCGTTGCCCTGCTCGGCCTGCTTCGGTTCGCCCTCCGCCTCGCCGCCTTCGGGCTCGGGCGCCTTCGGCGCCTGCTTGGCGTCGGGGCCGGCATAGGTGGCTTCGAGATCGATGATGTCGCGGAGCAGAATCCGCCCCTCATTGAGCTCGTCGCGCCAGATGATGATGGCCTGGAAGGTGAGCGGGCTCTCGCACAGCCCCGCGATCATGGCTTCGCGGCCCGCCTCGATGCGCTTGGCGATGGCGATTTCGCCCTCGCGGGAGAGCAGCTCGACCGACCCCATCTCGCGCAGATACATGCGCACCGGATCGTCGGTCCGCTCGGCGGGCTCGGTGGTCTTCTCCGCCTTGACCGCAAGCTGGGTGACGACGGCGGGACGGGGCGCCTCGCCCTCTTCCGCCTCGGCCGCCTCGGCCGTCTCGGCTTCATCCACCTCTTCGGTCTCGACCACGTTGATGCCCATGTCGGAGAGCATCGACATGGTGTCCTCGATCTGCTCGGAGGACACCTCCTCGGAGGGAAGCACCTCGTTGAGCTCGTCATAGGTGACGTAGCCGCGCTGCTTGGCGGTCTTGATCAGCCGCTTGACGGCAGCATCGGACATATCGAGGAGGGGCCCGTCCTGCCCCTCGCCCGATGCGACCTCGCGGTCCTCTGTTTGAGCGGTTTTCGTCGCCATGAACGTACGTCTCCGGAAACTTTTGCTACGCTGACTGGGGCCGCTGGGGAAGCGCGCGCGCGCCGGGCGCCAACGCTCCAGTGAACGACGGTTCGCTTAATGCGGCATTAACCGTGAAATTCGACATTCGGCCGCGCCCTGCCCCACGCTCTGCTCACGACGCCGCCCGGCTGGGTGCCGGGAAGGCCGTGTCGTAACTGTCGGCTCTCGCCTCGGTGCCTTCGGCGTCCAGGAGCTGACGGCGGATATCGACCAGCCGCTCATAGGCATTTTCATCGGTTACGTCTTCTCGAAATGCACGTTCAGCAGCCGCCAATTCCCGCTCCAGATCCAGTGCCTTACGGTGCAGCGCCAACACGTGCCGCCAACCCGTCTCCACCTCCTGCGGTGATGCGTGGGGCTCGGCAAAGCCATCGCTCTTGTGCGTAATAGCGCGCTCGACGCGCGCGACAATAGCGCCAAAGCCCTGATCATTCAATTGAGTACGAAGGCCCTCGGAGTCAAGGGGTGCGCGGGCGGTGTGAGCGGCGATGATCGCGGTGCGCAACGCGGCCAACGGGGCGGCCGAAAGGCGCAGTTCCGCGGCCTCCTCGCTATAGCTGTCGAGCAGCCAGGGATGGTTGAGGAGCGTCAGCAGAATCAAGGCTTCGCGCGGGTTGAGCGATAGCGCCGCACCGCGCACCAGCGGGCTTTGTTTGAGGCTCTCGCTGGGCGCCTCCCCAGCACGCTCCTGCCGGCCGCGCTCCTGCCAGCCGCGCTCGCGATAGCCACGGCCGCCGCCGCGTCCGCCGGCCCGGCCGGCGCTCGCGCGGAAGGACTGGCGCCCCTTTGGCGGGGGCCCGGCCATCGCCCGTCTCAGGCGGGCGGCGAGCTCGAGCTGGTAATGGCGGCGCACCTTGGCGTCGGCGATCTGGGCGAGCAGCGCCTCGATGCGCACCTCGAGCGCGGCGCGGCGCTCGGGCGTCTCCATGGTCCGCCCGCCCGACTCGCGCCGCCACAGCACGTCGGCCAGCGGCTGGGCGGCGGCGATAAGGTCCGCGAACGCGTCGGCGCCCGCCTCCTGCAGCACGTCGTCGGGGTCCTGGCCGGAGGGGAGGAAGGCGAAGCGCAGGCTGCAGCCCGGCTTCAATTCCGGCAGGGCGGTATCGAGCGCCCGCGAGGCCGCCTTCTGCCCGGCCTCGTCGCCGTCGAAACACAGCACCGGCTCTTTGGCCATGCGCCAGAGCAAGTGAATCTGGTCCCTGGTGAGCGCGGTTCCCAGCGGCGCCACGGCGTGTTCGAAGCCGGCGCCCGCGAGCGCCACCACGTCCATGTAGCCCTCGGCCACCAGGATGGTTTCAAGGTCGTGGGCGGGGCCGCGGGCGCGGGCCGCGTTGAACAGCACCGCGCCCTTGTGGAACAGCGGCGTCTCGGGCGAATTCAGATATTTCGCGGGCTGATCGGGATCGAGCGCGCGCCCGCCAAAGGCGATCACCCGGTCCTTGAGGTCGGTGATCGGAAAGACGATGCGGTTGCGGAAGCGGTCATAGGCGACGGCGATGTCTTCGCCGGCGATCACCATGCCGGCGCGCTCCATCTCCTCGAGCGTGAAGCCCTTTTGGGCCAGATGCTCCTTGAGGGCGTAGCGCTGATTGGGCGCGTAGCCGATGCGGAACCGCCGCCGGACCTCTTCGCTCACGCCGCGGCCCTCGAGATAAGCTCGCGCCGCGCGCCCGCCCTTCCCTTCGAGCGCCGCCTCGAACCAGAGTGCCGCTTCCTCCACCAGCGCCCGCAACCGGTCGTTGGTCTGCTCGCGCCGCGCCATTTCGGGAGACGCCTTCGGCACCTCCAGACCCGCGTCGCCCGCGAGCCGCTCGACTGCCTCCTGAAAGCCCAGACCTTCGGTCTTCATGACGAAGTCGAAGACGTCGCCGTGCTCGCCCGAGGCGAAGCAGTGATAGAAGCCCTTGGCGTCGTTGACCGTGAAGGAGGGGGTCTTTTCCTGCTTGAACGGGCTCAGACCGACGAATTCGCGGCCCTGGCGCTTCAGTTTAACGCGCCGTGAGACGACGTGCGAAACGGGCAGCCTGGCCCGGATTTCGTCGAGAAATGAAGCCGGAAAGCGCATGAATGATTCGGGTAGTTCGCGTTGTCCCGAATTATAGGGAATGGCGGACGCCATCGCGACCTCATTGCGCGGGGCACGTGCCGGACGGCGTTATTTCAACAGCTCTTTCACAATTTGACTCGCCTTGGCGAAGTCCATTTGCCCGGCATAGCGCTCCTTCAGCGTCCCCATGGTGCGGCCCATGTCCTTCAGGCTCTCGCATCGAAGCTCCCCGACCACCTCCTTGCAGGCGGCGCGGGTTTCCTCCTCGCTCATCTGCTTGGGCATGAAGGACTGAATGATGTCGATCTCCTCCTGCTCCTGCTGGGCGAGCTCCATGCGCCCGGCCTGCTCGTAGGTCTCGATCGATTCGCGGCGCTGCTTCACCATCTTGGCGAGGATTTCGAGGATCTCGGCCTCGCTCAACCCCTCTTGGCCGGTGGAGCGGGCGGCGATGACGCGGTCCTCGATGGCCGCGTTCATCAGACGCAGGGTCGACATGCGCCGTTTTTCCTGTGCTTTGATGGCTAGCTTGAGCGCGGTGTTGATCTTTTCACGCATTTGGCTTCGCTTGAGGACTTGAAGAGATGACGGAGACGACGAAGCATTCTACCCTAAAGCAGCACCCGCTTTCGGGCAACACGTTTTTTATATCTAAGCTATTGAAAAACATACATAAAATTATCAACAAGCC
>CAYVYD010000160.1:4348-6250 GCA_964454415.1 uncultured Hyphomicrobiaceae bacterium
CGGCGCGCGACCGCGCGTCTGGTTCTGGCCGACGGCCTGGTGATGGCCGGCAACGGCATCGGCGCGGAGGGCCAGGCCGCGGGCGAGGTCTGCTTCAACACCGCGATGACCGGCTATCAGGAGATCCTGACCGACCCCTCCTATGCGGGGCAGATCGTCACCTTCACATTTCCGCACATCGGCATCGTCGGCATCAATCTTGAGGACAACGAGACCACCAACCCCGCGGCCTCGGCGGGGGTCAGGGGCTGCGTACTGCGCGCCGACCTCACCGAGCCCTCCAATTACCGCGCCAGCGAGCGGCTCGACGCCTGGCTCAAGGCGCGCGGCGTCATCGGCATCACCGGCCTCGACACCCGCGCGCTCACCACGCTGATTCGCGAGGGCGGTATGCCGAACGCGGTGATCGCGCACAACGCCGAGGGCGAGTTCGACATCGAGGCGCTCAAGCGCGAGGCCGCCGCCTGGCCCGGAATCCAGGGCATGGACCTCGCCCGCGAGGTGACCTGCGGGCAGAGCTATAGCTGGGACGAGACCCGCTGGCGCTGGGGCGCGGGCTATGGCCGCCAGGAGGCGCCCAAATATCACGTGGTCGCGATCGACTACGGATTGAAGACCAACATCCTGCGCTCGCTCGCCAGCGAAGGCTGCAAGGTGACGGTGGTGCCGGCCACGACGAGCGCGGAGGACGTGCTGGCGCGCGATCCCGACGGCGTCTTCCTCTCCAACGGACCGGGCGATCCGGCGGCGACCGGCGAATATGCGGTGCCCGAGATCAAGAAGATCGTCGCCTCCGGCGTTCCCGTCTTCGGCATTTGCCTGGGACATCAGATGCTGGCGCTGGCGCTCGGCGGAAAAACGGTGAAGATGCACCAGGGCCATCACGGCGCCAATCACCCGGTCCAGGACATAGCCACGCGCAAGGTCGAGATCACCTCCATGAACCACGGCTTCGCCGTCGACCGCGCGAGCCTGCCAGCGGGCGTCGAGGAAACCCACGTCTCGCTGTTCGACGGCAGCAATTGCGGGCTCCGCCTCAAGGACCGGCCCGTCTTTTCCGTCCAGTTCCATCCCGAGGCCTCGCCCGGCCCCCAGGACAGCCATTATCTCTTCGTGCGGTTCGTCAATCTGATCCGCGCGGCCAAGGGCGAGAGCCCGGCGGAGGAGCGGTGAGGCCCGCTCCCGCCGGCGCCCGCTTGCCCTTGGCGCCAACTCGGCTATAAGCGGCGCCGATCCAGATGCCCAAGCGCAGCGACATCCAATCCATCCTCATCATCGGCGCCGGCCCTATCGTCATCGGCCAGGCGTGCGAGTTCGACTATTCCGGAACCCAGGCCTGCAAGACGCTGCGCGCGGAGGGCTACCGGATCATCCTGGTCAACTCCAATCCGGCGACCATCATGACCGATCCCGAGGTCGCCGACGCCACCTATATCGAGCCGATCACGGCGGACTTCCTCACCAAGATCATCGAGAAGGAGCGTCCCGACGCGCTGCTCCCCACCATGGGCGGGCAGACCGCGCTCAACGTGGCGCTGACGCTCAACAAGCGCGGCGTGCTGGATAGGTTCGGCGTCGAGATGATCGGGGCCCGGGCCGAGGTGATCGACAAGGCGGAGGACAGGGAGCTGTTCCGCGAGGCCATGGACCGGATCGGGCTCGAGACGCCGCGCTCCATGCTCTCCCACGACCTCGCCTCGGCGGCCGAGGCGCTGAAGCTCGTGGGACTGCCGGCGATCATGCGCCCGTCCTTCACGCTCGGCGGCACCGGCGGCGGCATCGCCTTCAATCGCGAGGAGTATTTCGAGATCGTCGAGCAGGGGCTCGACGCCTCGCCCACCAACGAAGTGCTGGTCGAGGAATCGGTGCTCGGCTGGAAGGAGTTCGAGATGGAGGTGGTCC
>CAYVYD010000161.1:0-6246 GCA_964454415.1 uncultured Hyphomicrobiaceae bacterium
GCCGCGAGGGGAAGAGCGAAGACGGCGTTGTCCGGCAGGCCCCACGGTATGGCGGTGGCGACGACGACCGCGGCGACGGCGAGCTTGGGAAAGGTATGCCGGATGAAATCATCGCCCATCAGCACGGCCATCTCCCGCCATCAGCGCGTCTCCCGGGATTGCCGCCGCGCGGCGCGAATGCGCTTGACGTCGGCTTCGGTGGTTGCCGCCGCCGGGGACGCCTCGTCCGGCACGCCGCGCAGCACCAGCTCGTCGGCTTCCTTGGCGACGAGGACGGGGGATTCGAAAAACAGCACGCTCACATATTCGAGTTTGTCGAGCTTGGCGTGGGCGACGACGCGCAGCCCATTGACGTCGTCCTGCGTGACCACGCCGACGCGCAGCCCCCTAGGGAACAGGCCGCCATGGCCCGAGGTGTAGACCTCGTCTCCCGGATAGACGGCGACATCGGGGGGCAGGAACTGCAACGACATGGTGCCCGAATTGTCGCCGACCAGAACCGCCCGCGCGGCGGCAGGGCCCACCTGGACGGGGACGCGGCTGTTGAGATCGCTCAACAGAATGAGCCGGGCCGTTTTCTCGCCGACATTGACGATCCGCCCGACCAATCCGTCCTCGTTGATGACCGCGTATCCCGCCTTGATGCCCTGCGCGGCGCCGATGTTGAGCAGCATGGAGCGCGCGAATGGGCCGCGCGCGTCGGCGATTACCCGTCCGGTCGCGAAACCGAGCGCCGGTTCGTCGACGGCGTTGAGCAACTGGCGCATCTGGGTGAGGCGGCGCTCGAGGCCCTTGGCGCGCCAGGCGACCTGCTGCAGGCGCCGGTTCTCCGCCTTGAGCCGGTCGAGCTCGCCGATGAGGGTGAGGTAGGAATTGGCCTTGTCCAGCCCCCGGCGCGCCAGCGCGGCCGGCAGCGAGGCCGCTTCGAGCACCGGGGCGGCGAGATCGGCGAAGGTGCCACGGACGCCCCGCACGAAGCCGCTGTCCAAGCGGCTCGTCACCAGCAGAATCAGGCAGGAAAAGATGAGCACGAACAACAGCAATCCGCTTTTCCTGCCTTGCCCGCGGGCAGCCAGGTCACCGTTTTGCCGTTTGTTCCAACGCAGTCCTCTACGCATCACCCACGCGTCCGCGCGTCGTTCCCACGCGTCCCATCATTCCATCCGACGCCGGCTCCACGCCGTCATCGTCACCCCGCCCTTGTCTGCCACACCTCCATGCAAGCTAATTGACGGTCGCCATCAAATCCTTGAGCTCATCGAGCTTCTCGAGCGCTATTCCGGTGCCGAGCGCCACGCAACGCAGCGGATCCTCCGGTATCTTGAACCGCACGCCGGTGCGCCTGGCGAGCTTGATGTCGATGCGATTGAGCAGCGCGCCGCCGCCCGTCAGCACGATGCCGTCGCTGTATATGTCGGCCGCGAGCTCGGGCGGAATGTGCTCGAGCGCCAGCTTGACGGCGTCGGCGATGGCCTCGAGCGGCTGGTCGAGGGCGTCGGCGATGTCGCCCTGACCGAGCTTGATCTGGTTGGGAATGTGACGGCGCAGGTCGCGGCCCTTGATGTGGATCTCCACCAGCGTGCCGTTGGCCTTGGCGATCGCGGTGCCGGCCTCGAGCTTGATCTTCTCCGCGCTGGCGTGGCCGATCAGCAGATTGTGCTTGTGACGGATGTAATTGATGATCGCCTCGTCGAAGGCGTTGCCGGCGACCCGCATCGAGCTCGAGTAGTAGACGCTTCCCATGGTGATGATGGCGATGTCGGTGGTGCCGCCGCCGATGTCGACGACCATGGCGCCCTTGGGCTCGGCGATGGGAAGGCCGGCGCCGATCGCGGCGGCGACCGGCTCCTCGATCAGATAGACGCGCCGCGCGCCCGCCGCGAGCGCCGCCTCCTGGACGGCGCGGCGTTCGACGGGGGTGGCGCCCGCCGGCACGCAGATCATGATCTTGGGCGAGGCGAAGGAGCGGCGGTTGTGAACCCGGCGGATGAAATGCTTGATCATCTCCTCCGCCGCCAGAAAGTCGGCGATCACGCCGTCACGCATGGGCTGGATGGTCTCGATGTCCTCGGGCGTGCGCCCGAGCATCGACTTGGCCTCGTGGCCGACCGCCAGCACCTTTCTGGTGCCGTCGCGATGGGAGATGGCGACGATCGAGGGCTCGTCGAGAACAATGCCCCTATTGGGAACGTAGACCAGGGTGTTGGCGGTGCCGAGATCGACCGCCATGTCGTTGGAAATTACGCCTAACAGACTCGACAACATGTGCCCGGCGCCCCTCTTGCACACCGATACGCTGCACCCCAACACCTGCGGGGGCCCGGCAAACGACAGGCAACAAGCGTGCCATTCACCCACACCCGCTACATTCAGGCACGTGATCCATCATGAGACATTTTGGGACGCCGGGCAATGAGCCAGGTCGCATTTTGGGTCACGAGGCGAGCATTTTTTCTGGTGCAGTCTTCTCGCGCTTTACCATCAGCTTGTTGAGGGCGCTGACATAGGCCCGCGCCGAGGCGACGAGGGTGTCGGTGTCGGCACCGCGGCCGGTGACGGACTTGCCGTTCTCCTCCAGCCGGACGCTCACCTCGGCCTGGGCGTCGGTGCCCTCGGTGACGGCGTGCACCTGGTAGAGCGGCAGCCGCGCCTCGTGCGGGACGATCGCCTTGATGGCGTTGAAGGTGGCGTCCACCGGACCGTCGCCGGTCGCCTCGCGGGTGTGGTGCTCGCCGTCGACCTCGAGCGTGATGGTCGCCTTCTGCGGACCGCCGGTGCCGGCGATGACGGTGAGCGCCACCACCTTGATGCGGTCGTCGGCGGTCGCCATCTCGTCGTCGACCAGGGCCTCGATGTCCTCGTCGAAGATGTGCTTCTTCTTGTCCGCCAGGTCCTTGAACCGCTGGAAGGCGTCTTGGAGCGCGTTGTCGCCGAGCTCGTAACCCAGCTCCTTCAGTTTTTCGCGGAAGGCGTGGCGGCCGGAATGCTTACCCATGACGAGGGAGGATTCCTTCAGGCCGACGCTTTCGGGCGTCATGATCTCGTAGGTCTGGGTGTGCTTCAGCATGCCGTCCTGATGGATGCCGGACTCGTGCGCGAAGGCGTTCTTGCCGACGATCGCCTTGTTGTACTGGACCGGGAAGGCGGTGACGGCGGAGACCAGCTTGGAGGCGCGGGTGATGTAGCTGGGATCGACCCCGGTCCAATAGGGCAGCGCGTCGTTGCGGGTGTTGATCGCCATCACGATCTCCTCGAGCGCCGCGTTGCCGGCGCGCTCGCCGATGCCGTTGATGGTGCACTCGATCTGGCGGGCGCCGGCGGCGACGCCGGCCAGCGAATTGGCGACCGCAAGTCCCAGATCGTTGTGGCAATGGGTCGAGAAGACGACCTCGTCGGCGCCCGGCACCTTCTCGCGCAGCATGGCGATCAGGGCGCGGTATTCCTCCGGCACGGTGTAGCCCACGGTGTCGGGGATGTTGATGGTCCCCGCACCCGCCTTGATCGCCGCCTCGACGCAGCGGCAGAGAAAATCGGTTTCGCTGCGGGTGGCGTCCTCGGGCGACCATTCCACGTCGCCGGTCCATTTGCGCGCGCGGGCGACGCTCGCCGCGACCGCCGCGAGCACGTCCTTGGGCTCCATCTGGAGCTTGTATTTCATGTGCACGGGGCTGGTCGAAATGAAGGTGTGGATGCGGGCGCGCTTGGCGGGCTTGAGCGCCTCGCCGGCGCGGTCGATATCCTTGGCGGCGGCGCGCGCCAGACCGCACACGGTGGTGTTGCGGGCGATCTTGGCGATCTCGTTGACCGCCTGGAAGTCGCCGTTGGAGGCGATCGGGAAGCCCGCCTCGATGATGTCGATGCCCATCTCGTCGAGCACCTCGGCCACCTGCAGCTTCTCGCCGAGGGTCATCGAGGCGCCGGGCGATTGCTCGCCGTCGCGCAGCGTCGTGTCGAAAATCAAGACGCGGTTCGCCGCGTCGCGGTTGTCCTTGGCTTGCTTACGTCTCTTCTTCGAAGATGAAGAGGTCATTGTTCCTGATCCTTCTGTCCCGGACGGCCGGTCCTTCGGCAGGCCACCGCCCTCGCGTTTGGTTCGACCCGTTTGCCATCTCCCCTGAAGTCCGGCCTGCCGCGGCAGAGCGAGCGGAATTCAGGGGCACATAAGGAGAAGGATGTGACAGAGGCCGGACAGGCGCGCGCCTTGCGTGCGGCAAGGGCGGGCGGATCGGAGGCGAGGTGAGGCCGGCGCAAGGCATGTCCTGCCGCCCGCGCCCCTTTGCGCGGCGGCCGGAGCGACCTCTGCCATCTCAATTCGCATCACTCGTCACCACGTGCTCGTTGTGCATCGGGCCCGTCTTCGAGGACCGGGACAATCACTCGCGGTCCCCTCTTCGGCCCCTGCGGCAGGTTAGTTTCAACGCGTCCGCAAAGCTAGGGGTCAAACGTTAACGCGTTGTCAACCAAAAACCCCTCCGCCGGTCGTCCAGACTGTAAGGTCGGCTGCCCGCGAGCGCAAGCACACTCAGCGCGGAGCGACATCGCCGGCGGGGCCGCCGTTTTCCGGTGTCAGGCCTCGATCCGGCCGCGCATTACCGGCACGCTCCAGCCGCCGATGCGCACGGCCTTCAGGCTTCGGCCCGCCAGGTCGAACTCCAGCGAGATTTCGCTCGGCCGCCCCATTTCATATCCCTGCTCGATCAGACAGGTATGCACGCCCTCCGGCGGCCTGTCGAAGCGGCGGATCACGCCGGCGAAGGCCGCAGCCGCCGAGCCGGTGGCGGGGTCCTCGGAGCCGAACAGGTCGGGGAGGAACATGCGGGCGTGGAAGTGGGAGCGGGTGTGGACGCATTGCCGGCAATAGACGAAGGCGGCGTTGAGGCCGCCGTCGCCGAAGGCGCTCTCCCAGTGCTGGGGGTTGACGGCGATGCGCTCCATATCCTCCAGCCCGCGGACCGGCACGAAGGTGAAGGCGAGGCCGGCGGAGAACCGCGTCGGCTTGTGGTTCTCGAAGCCGATTTCATGCGGCGCCAGACCAAGGGCGGCGGCCAGGCGGTCGCCGGGCGGCGGGGCGTCCAGCTCCTTGGGCAGCACGGCCGCGTCAAACTCCGCGAAGGGAGCTTCACCCTTGCGCATGCGCACGCCGACGCGGATGACGCCGATCCCCTCCTCCAGCACGATGATCGCGTCCTCCTCCTTGGCCGACTTGCCGACCTTGCGCAGCGCCAGCAGGGCGGCCGTGCCGACGGTCGGGTGGCCGGCGAAGGGAAGCTCGGTGAAGGGCGTGAAGATCCGCAGCTTGGCGCTGTGCAGGGGATTGTCGGGCGGCAGGACGAACACCGTCTCCGACAGGTTGAACTCGGCGGCGATGGCCTGCATCGCCTTGGTATCGAGCCCCTCCGCGCCGAGCACCACCGCCAGCGGATTGCCGGCATAGGGCTTGTCGGTGAACACGTCGAGAATGTGGAATTCGCGCCCCATGGCCTCTCCCGCTTGCGATCCGGCCGGCTCACGGCTCCCTCTCTCGGGCCGCGGTTTAGTTCTTCGACTTATCCACCAGGGCGCGCTCGGCGATCCAGGGCATCATGCCGCGCAGCTCCTTGCCCACCGCCTCCATCTCATGGGAATCGCAGGCTTGGCGCATCGCCTTGAAGCTGGTCTGGTTGACGCGGTTCTCGAGCATCCAGTCCTTGGCGAACTTGCCGGTCTGGATGTCGTTGAGGATCGCCTTCATGGCCGCGCGCGAGGACTCGTTGACGACGCGGGGGCCGGAGATGTATTCGCCGTATTCGGCGGTGTTGGAGACCGAGTAGTTCATGTTGGCGATGCCGCCCTCGTAGATCAGGTCGACGATCAGCTTGACCTCGTGCACGCATTCGAAATAGGCCATCTCGGGCGCGTAGCCCGCCTCCACCAGCGTCTCGTAGCCGGCGCGCATCAGCTCCACCAGGCCGCCGCAAAGCACCGACTGCTCGCCGAAGAGATCGGTCTCGCATTCCTCGCGGAAGGTGGTTTCGATGACGCCGGCCCGCCCGCCGCCGATGGCCGCGGCATAGGAGAGGGAAAGGTCGTGCGCGTTGCCGCTCGAATCCTGGGCGATGGCCACGAGACAGGGAACGCCAGCGCCGCGCGCGTATTCGGCGCGCACCGTGTGGCCTGGACCCTTGGGCGCCACCATGCAGACGTCCATGTCGGGGCGCGGCTCGATCAGGTTGAAGTGGATGTTGAGGCCGTGGGCGAAGAACAGCG
>CAYVYD010000162.1:0-6219 GCA_964454415.1 uncultured Hyphomicrobiaceae bacterium
GACGCCCTCGGCGCGGTGGTGGCCGAGGGCGTCACCATCGACTTCGGCTGGCAGGCGAGCTACGTCTCCGACGTGGTCAAGACCGTGACCAACATGTGTACGAAAGACTCCGGCGACCGGCCCAATTGCGCGCCGACCGATCCGATCCACGAGGAATCGACCGGCGACGTCTGGAACCACGGCCCCTATGTCCGCATGACGGGCGCGTTCTAGCCGGTAGTTGAGAAAGTTTAACCGGGATTCCATCCCCAACGAGAGCGGGCGCTCCGGGCCGAACCGGGGCGCCCTTCGTCTTTTGTGACGGACCGCGCGTAACCTTTTCCACCGATCGGCTACGTTCCCCGGCTCTGTCCGGGCGCGCCGCTCGCGATTCGGCCGGTCACACCGTGGAAATTAGAGCAGTCGGTGCTCGTCGTCCGCACGCACGCCAAGGGACGCCACGGGCTTCACACTGCGCTTACCCCTCTTCGTCACCGCCGGGCTTGTCCCGGCGGTCCAATAGGGCGGTTGCGGCCGGCGCCGGGAGCCTGGCCGTGAACGCCCCATTGGATGCCCGGAACGCGTCCGGGCATGACGGCGTGGGTTGCCGAGGGCGTGACGCACGACAATCACCCCCATGCTGAGGAGTACGCCTAGAACGCTTTAGGAAAAGTGGGAACCGGTTTTCCGTTAAAAAGCGCGAAAAATCCAAAAGCTAGAGCGTTTGAGCGATTCAATTAAAAACGAAAAAGCTCTAGCGTGCGTCTCGAAGCATGAGGGCGCGCGTGAGCGTGCGGCTCGAAGCATCAGGAGGCCCCTCGGCATCGGCGCGAAGCCATCAGCGCCCTCTTCGTCATCGCCGGGCTTGTCCCGGCGATCCAATGGGGCGGCAGCAGCAGACGCAGACGCCCAACGCGGGCGGGGACCGCCCCATTGGGTGCCCGGAGCCCGTCCGGCATCGCCTAAACATGGGGCGGCACCCCGGCTTTGACCTCAGCGCGCCGCCCCGCAGTCGCACCAGAACTTCGCCGTGCGGCCGCCCCTCGTGACGCAGCCCGCAGCCTCGTCGCCCGCGCCGCATCGGGCGCGGTGGGTGGCGGGCGCGGAAGGGGGCGCCGCCGGAGCGATTGGGGCGCTCGCGGCATTGCGGGACGAGGTGTCGGCGGGGGCGGGGACCGGCCTCGCCTCCCACGCCGCCGGCGCGTTGGCGGGGGCCTCGCCCGTTCCGTCCCCCACTCCGCCCGCCGCCTCGCCGCCGCCCGGCAGGCCGCACTCGCATCTGGGCCGGCCGGAGCGGTCGTCGCGTGTCTCGCAGCCGGCCTCGATCTGGCTCGGGTCGCAAAGCTCCCTATGCCTGGCGGCCGGCTGCGTGGGTGCCGGCGTGGGCGCCGCGATCACGCGTTCCGCTTCCGCTGGAGCCTCGGCCGCTTCGCTGCAATCGCACCGCAGCGGCGTCATCCGGCCGCCGGTCGTGCGGCATCCGATCGCGATCTCCGCCTCGCCGCAGCGCGCCGTGCTCCGCCCGCCGCCGGACGCCGGCGGCGAGGCGGCCGCTGTGTCCGGCTCGAGCGGAACGTTCGTCGCCGCGCCGCAGTCGCACCAAAGCCTGGCCGTGCGCCCGCCCCTCGTGGTGCAGCCCTGCGCCGCTTCGCTCGGCGCGCATTGGGCGTGGTGGGTGGCGGGCTGCGAGCCGGGCGCCGCCGGTGTCGGGGATGGCGCGGCAATCTCCGGTTCCGCCGGCAGGTCCGTCGCCGCGCTGCAATCGCACCAAAACCTGGCCGTGCGCCCGCCCCTCGTCACGCAGCCCACCGCCCGCTCGGCGGCCGAGCATTGGGCGCGCCTCGCCGCGCTGCCGGGCGGGACCGCCGCGGCCTGCCCGGGCGGCCGCGTGAATGGAGAGTCTTGGATGATTGGCGTGGAGACCATGTCCGAAGGCGCGGGGATGCCGATGTCCGCACCTTCGGCTCCGCCGGGCGCGCCCGCCGGGGCCTCGCCGCCCGGAGGAGGGTCCACGACTGCGCTGCAATCGCACCACGGCCTGGTGGTGCGGCCGCCGCGGGTCTCGCAGCCGACATGCGCCTCGACGGCCGAGCATTGCGCGGCGCGGGCTTCGCCCGTCCAGGCCAGCAGGCCGCCTGCGGCCAGCAGCGCGGCGAACACTTGCGGCTTTCCTGGACCAATACCCACCACTTCGCTCACACCGCAGACAATCGCGACTTCGGCCCGGGACACTATCATCTCTGTTCCTTGCGGTAACGCCCACTTGTCAACTCGTTTCCGCGATGCCTGGCGCCCACCCCCGACCGGGGGCCAATCCGCGTCCCAGGCGGTTATGGATGCCCGGAACAAGTCCGGGCATGACCAGCAAAACCATCCCAGTGCTCTCCTCCCCCATGATGGGGAGGTGCGCGTAGCGTGCGTCTCGAAGCATGACGCGCGCCGCCCTCCCGCCTATGATCGCCCGATGAGCGCGCCGCGCACCCAGACCAGCGGAGAGGACGACCGGCCGAGCCGCGACTACCGCGTCGGGCTGCCCGCCCGCGAGGCCGCCGTCTCGCTGCTCGATGCGGTGCTCGCCAACGGCCAGCCGCTGGATACCGCCTTCGCTGGCGGCGCCCGCAACGGGCTGCTCGCGAGCCTCGCCGAGCGCGACCGCGCGCTCGCCCGCGCCATCGCCGCGACCGCGCTCCGCCGCCTGGGCCAGATCGAGGCGGTGCTCACGGCCTTCCTGGAGCGCCCCCTTCCCAAGGGCGCCCGCCGGCTCGAGCACATCCTCCATGCCGGCCTCGCCCAGATTCTGTTCATGGAGATTCCGGTCCACGCCGTCGTCAACCTCGCCGTGCACCAGGCCCAGGCCAACGCGCAAACCCGCCGCTTCGGCAAGCTCGTCAACGCCCTGCTGCGCCGTGCGGCCAGCGAGGGCGCCGCGCTCGTCGCCGGCCAGGACGCCGCGAGAATGAACACGCCCGGCTGGCTGTGGCGGCGCTGGTCGACCCATTACGGCGAGGCGACCGCCCGCGCCATCGCGCAGGCCCATCTGGGCGAGGCGGCGCTCGATCTCACGGTCAAATCCGACCCCGCGCTCTGGGCCGAGCGTCTTGGCGGCGTCGTGCTGGTGACGGGGAGCGTGCGCCTGCGGCCCAAGGGGCGGATCGAGGCGCTTGCGGGCTTCGGCGAGGGCGCCTGGTGGGTGCAGGACGCCGCCGCCGCGCTGCCCGCCCGGCTGCTGGGCGACGTCGCCGGCAAACGGATCGCCGATCTCTGCGCAGCGCCCGGCGGCAAGACGGCGCAGTTGGCCGCCATGGGCGCCCGCGTCACCGCGGTCGATATCTCGGAAAATCGCCTCGGACGGCTCAAGCAGAACCTCGCCCGGCTTGGGCTCGAGGCGCTCTGCGTCGCCGCCGACGCCGCCGCGTGGCGCCCGGAGGAGCGCTTCGACGCGGTGCTGCTCGACGCGCCGTGCCTGGCGACGGGGACCATCCGCCGTCATCCCGACATTCCGCGCCTCAAGCGCGAGGCCGACCTCGCCGCCTTGACCGCCCTGCAGGCGCGCCTGCTCGACAACGCCGCCGCCCTCGTCGAGCCCGGCGGGCTTCTCGTCTATTGCACCTGTTCGCTGGAACCCGAGGAGGGCGAGGAGCGGATCGGCCGAACGCTGGAAACCACGCCGGGCCTGCGCCTCGAGCCCGTCGTTCCGGAACAGGTCGCCGGCGAGGCGGGCTGGCTCACCGATGCGGGATACCTGCGCACCTTGCCCCATTACCTCGCCGGGCCCGGCGCCGGGCTCTCCGGCATGGACGGCTTCTTCGCCGCCCGCCTGCGGGTCGCCTGATCCCGCCCGCCATCCGCGCCGGCGCGGACAAGTCAGCTCGTTAAGCCCTTGATCGAATTGCCGCCGCACACAACAATGCCGCCGGATTCGGACCGCCCCTGTTGCGCGCCGCGCGGTGCCGATGTTGGATCGTGAGACCATGGCCTCGGACTCGTTCTCTGCGCGAACCCGGCTCGCCGCCGATCTCGTGGCGCGCGCGCGCCGCGGCGTCGTGCGCCGATTGCATCAGTCGGGGCTCTGCCGCTGGCGCTACAGCGGCGCGCCGATCGAGCAGCTGGTGCTGGTGCCGCCGGACCTGCGGACAGCCGACCCGAGCTTCGCCTCGGAGATCTATCACGGCCATTTCGGGCTCGCCGGCGCGGTCGGGCGCACCGGCACGCGATCGCCCTTCCTGATCTTCCCCCCGACGCCCGACTGGGCGGTCGAACTGCACGGCTTCGGCTGGATGCGCCATCTGCGCGCCGCGGGTGATAAGATCTCGCACGAGCATGCCCGCGTGCTGGTGCGCGACTGGATCGACATCTACGGCGCGATCGGCGGGCTCGCCTGGCGCCCCGACGTGGTGGCGCGGCGCGTCATCTCCTGGCTCTGCCACCTCCCCATCATCCTCGAGGGCGCCGGCCAGGAGACCTATGACGAGGTGATGGAGAGCCTCTCGCGCCAGGTCCGCTACCTGTGCGCGAGCCTCGCCGACATGGGCCCTGGCGCGGCCCGCCTGCGGGCGCTGATCGCGCTGCTGCTGACCCGGCTCTGCACCGACGAGCAGTCCCTCGACGCCGGCGCCTTGACCCGCGCCTTCGCCCACGAGGCGGGCGCCCAGATCCTCTCCGACGGCGGCCATGTGAGCCGCAACCCCGCCGTCTTGATCGAGCTGCTGCTCGACCTCTTGCCGCTGCGCCAATGCTTCATCGTCCGCGACCAGCCGCCGCCCGAGGCGCTCGTCCAGGTGATCGAGCGGATGATGCCGATGCTGCGCTTCTTCCGGCTGGGCGACGGCGCGCTCGCCCGCTTCAACGGCGCCGGCCCCACCGCGATCGACGAGGTGGTGAACGTGCTCGCCCATGACGACACCAAGGGCGCGCCCCTCACCCACGCCGCGCCCTCGGGCTATTGCCGCCTCGTCCAGGGCAAGACGGTGCTGATCGCCGATGTCGGCCCGCCCCCGCCGCTCGCCCATTCCAGGCGCGCGCACGCGGGCTGCCTCTCCTTCGAGCTCAGCTCCGGCGCCCACCCCGTCATCGTCAATTGCGGCGCCCTCAACCACATCAAGAAGGAGTGGCGGCTGGTGGTGCGAACCACCGCGGCCCATTCGACGCTCTCGCTCGCCAACGCCTCGTCGAGCCGCTTCGTCGCCTTCCCCTGGCTCGGCGAGGCGGCGGCCGACGCCAGGCTCACGGGCCCCGGGCGCGTCTCCGCCCGGACCCGCGCCAAGGATGGCGTGCTGGACCTGGAGGCGGCGCATGACGGCTATGCCCGGCGCTTCGGGCTGATCCACACCCGCTCGCTGCGGCTGATGAACGGGGGCGCCAGGCTCGAGGGCGCCGACCTCTTGACCCCGGTGCCCGCGCGGCGGGAGGCGGGCGGCGCGGCGGGCGAGGTGGGCTACGCGCTCCGCTTCCACCTGCACCCTTCGATACGCGCCGAGCTCGCCAGCGACGGCCAATCGGCGCTGCTGGTGCTCCCCAACCGCGAGGGCTGGCGGCTGGCGACGCGGACGGGCAAGCTCTCGGTCGAGGAGAGCGTCTATCTGGCGACCATGAGCGGGCGCAACCGCACCCAGCAGGTGGTGCTCACCGGCGCCTGCGACCCGGCCGCTGGCGCCAAGCTGATGTGGCGGCTGGAGCAGGGCGCCAGGGCCAAGGCCCGCGCGCGGACCGGCGGCGCGGCCGAGCCCAAGCCCGAGGCCGCCCGCGAGCTGCCGCTCGAAGAGAACCGGTGAATAACCCGCTTCGGCGCGTTTGACCGCCCCGCCGATCGTGCTAACCCGCCCGATGAGAGGTTTTGGCGACGTGATGGGCTTCACTTCATGCTTCGAGACGGCGCTGACGCGCGTCGCGATGCCTCGGGACGCGCGCTTCGCGCGCTCCCCGGCATGAGGGACGAGGGGCGTTGGGGTGGGTATTTTCGTCATGCCCGGATTTATTCCGGGCATCCAATGGGGCGATCAGGGACCGGGCTCCGAGGCTGGCGGCAACCGCCCTAGTGGACCCCCGGGACGAGCCCGGGGGTGACGAAGGAAGAAGAATGCCCCCACGGGACCTGCCGAAGGCAGGCCCGAGGACAGGCTCCGGGCACGACAGGGAACGCAATCAAGAGGCGGGGAGGGCCGAAGGCACGACAGGGAACGCAAAACCAAGAGGCGGGGAGGGCCGAAGGCCCGACAGGGAATGTAATCAAGAGGCGGGGAG
>CAYVYD010000163.1:0-6202 GCA_964454415.1 uncultured Hyphomicrobiaceae bacterium
CCTTGGCGAGGTCGCCGGAATATTTGATGCCGCCGTCGGCGATGACGGGAATTCCCGCCGCCTTGGCGGCTTCGGCCGCCTCCATGATCGCCGTGAGCTGGGGCACGCCGACGCCCGCCACGATCCGCGTGGTGCAGATCGATCCCGGGCCGATGCCTACCTTGATGGCGTCGGCGCCGGCGTCGATCAGCGCCTTGGCGCCGTCGGCCGTCGCCACGTTGCCGGCGACCACCTGGACCGCGTTGGAGGCGCGCTTGATCCGGCTCACCGCGTCGAGCACGCGCGAGGAATGGCCGTGGGCGGTATCGACCACGATGGCGTCGGCGCCGGCGTCGATCAGCAATTCGCTCCTTGCGAACCCCTCATCGCCGACGCTGCTCGCCGCCGCCACCCGCAGCCGCCCTTGGCCGTCCTTGGCCGCGTTGGGATGGGTTTGCGCCTTCTCGATGTCCTTGACCGTGATCAGGCCGATGCAATGGTAGTCGGCGTCCACCACCAGCAGCTTCTCGATCCGGTGGTGATGCAGCAGCCGCTTGGCCTCCTCCATCTCCACCGTCTCGGGCACGGTGATGAGCCCCTCCTTGGTCATCAGCTCGGCCACCGGCTGGGCGAGATTGGTGGCGAAGCGGACGTCGCGGTTGGTGAGGATGCCGGCGAGCCTGCCTTCGCGCCCGCCATTGGACGAGGTCTCGACCACGGGAATGCCGGAAATGTGGAAGCGCGCCATCAGCTCGAGCGCGTCCGCTAGCGTGGCGCTGGGGGCGATGGTGACCGGATTGACGACCATGCCCGATTCGAACTTCTTGACCTGATTGACCTGGTCGGCCTGGGCCTCCGGCGAGAGGTTGCGGTGGATCACGCCGATGCCACCGGCCTGGGCCATGGCGATGGCCAGATTGGCCTCGGTCACCGTGTCCATGGCGGAGGAGAGAATCGGTATGTTGATGCCGATGCTTTGGGTCACCCGCGAGGAGGTGTCGACCTCGCTGGGGAGAATTTCCGAAGGACCCGGGCGCAACAGGACATCGTCGAACGTCAACGCCGGATCTGAATGAACCCTGGGGGCCCGGTCGGGCATTCGCCAACCTCCTTTGCACGTCGACGCTTGTTATTGGCCTTGAGCGCCGACTCCTCGGTTGGCGCCCCTCTTTATCACCGCTTTCCGGCGTTGCAAAGATGCCCGGCACCGGGGAGCGAAACTGTCAACAGATTGTGCGCCCGCGAAACCCCTGGGCAAGCACATAGGTTTCCGCCGATTGCGCCCGGCTCGCCCGCGGCTTGACGTGGCGCACGGCGGCGAAGTCGCGCTTCATGGCGGCGAGCACGGTGTGCTCCGTGCCGCCTTGGAGGACCTTGGCGAGAAACGCTCCCCCCGGCTTCAAGTGGGCGCGCGCGAAGTCGAGGGCGGCTTCGCACAGGGCGACGATGCGCAAATGGTCGGTCTGCCGGTGCCCGGTGCTGGGAGCGGCCATGTCGGAGAGCACCACGTCGGCGGCGTCTCCCGCCAGCAGCGCCTTGATCCGCCGCTCCGCGTCGGGAGCGTCGAAATCGAGCCGGGCGAACTCGACCCCCGCCAGCGGTTCCATTTCCAGGAGATCGATGGCGACGACGCGGCCCTCGCCCGTCTCGGCGGCGACCCGTTTGGCCGCCACCTGCGACCAGCCCCCGGGCGCCGCGCCCAGATCCACCACGACCTGTCCGACCTCGAACAGGGCGTGGGAGTCGTCGATTTCCATCAGCTTGAAGGCGGCGCGCGAGCGAAGGCCCTCCGCCTTGGCGGCGGCGACGTAGGGGTCGTTGAGCTGGCGGTCGAGCCAGCGCGTGGAGCTCGCGCTGCGGCCCCTGGCGCTCTTCACCCTGACCTTGAGCGCCCTGCCCCTGCTGCCCCTAGCGCCGCCGCGCGAGGTTCTGTTCTTGGTCATGCCCCCTCCGGACGAGGGCGGCTCTTGCGGACTCGCCGCCGCCATTGGGGGTGGCCGTCCTCGGCCATCAGATTGGCGAGAATTCCCTCGCGCAGGCCGCGGTCGGCGACGCGCAGGCGCGCGCACGGCCACATCCGCAGCACCGCCTCCAATATGGCGCAGCCGGCGAGCACCAGATCGGCGCGGTCGGCGCCGATGCAGGGTTGCGCCACCCGTTGCTCGTAGCTCATGGCGATCAGCCGGTTTGAGACGTCGCGGATCTCCCGGGTCTTGAGCCAGCAGCCGTCGACGCGGCGTCGGTCGTAGACGGGGAGACCCAAATGAACGCCGGCGATGGTGGTGACCGTTCCCGAGGTGCCGATCAGATGGACCCGTTCCCGCTCGATGATCTCGCGCAAACCATGTTCCGCCTCGAAGCCGGCCAGCGCCGCCATCACGTCCTCGACCATGGCCTCGAAGGTTGCGGGACTCACGTCGTGCCCGCCATGTTTTTCCGCCAGGGTGACGACGCCGAGCCGCAGCGACGTCCAGGCGGCGATGCGCTGCTGCACGTTGAGCAGTCCGGGAATCGCCCGCCGCCAGCCGGGCTTCATGCCCCTCAGATCGAGCCAAATGAGCTCCGAGCTGCCGCCGCCGATGTCGAACACCAGCGCCCAGTCGCAGCCGCGGTCGATTAGCGACGCACAGCCCGAGACCGCGAGTTGCGCCTCGGTCTCCTGGCTCACCACCTCGAGCTCGAGGCCCACCTCCTCGCGCACGCGGGCGACGAAGTCATCCCTGTTCTCGGCGACGCGGCAGGCCTCGGTCGCGATCACCCGCGCCCGCTTGACCCGCCGCTGGCGCATCTTCTCGGCGCAGATCTCCAGTGCCTCCACGGTCCGGTCCATGGCGGCCTGCGACAGGCGCCGCGACGAGGTCACCCCTTCGCCCAAACGGATGATCCTGGAGAACGCATCGATCACGACGAAACCCCGGCGCGACGGCCGCGCCACCAGCAGACGGCAGTTGTTGGTGCCGAGATCGAGCGCGCCATAGGCCGGCTGCTGCAACCGCAGGCCCCGGCGGCGTTTTCCCCGCCATTGCTTGGCCGCCCCGCCGGACACCGCCGCCTTGGACTGGGGTGGACCAGTCACGGTTTCCCCGGCTGCGATACCGGCGGGCTTGATCCCGCCGGCGCCCTCGCGCGGGCTCTCTCGCCCATGCGGTCCGCTGGCAGCCGCGCGATTTGGATCGCTCGGCCCAGTCACTCGACATCTCCACGCCCGCCATCGGCGCTGGCGCGCGCCGCGCGGGCGTCCTGCCGGAATTAAAGTTGGGGGGAGAGTATCAGGCCGGGCGCGCGGGGAAAAGCACCGCCGCGCCCTGCGGCGCTCACCGCCCGATGCTGGTGTAGTCGAAGCCCGCCTGGTGGGCGAGATCGGGGCGGTAGATGTTGCGCAGATCGACGAGCACATTGCCGCGCATCGCCGTCTTTATGGCGGTAAGATCGAGCGCGCGGAACTCGTTCCACTCGGTCAGCGCCACCGTAACGTCGGCCCCCTTGGCCGCCTCGAGCGCGCTCTTGCACCACTTGACGCCGGGGAGCTCGGCGGCGCCGCTCTCGCTTCCGTGGGGATCGTAGGCGCGGATCGCGGCACCGCGTTCCTGCAGCAACGGCACGATGACGAGGCTCGGCGCCTCGCGCATGTCGTCGGTGTTTGGCTTGAAGGTCACCCCCAGAATGGCGACTGTCTTGCCCCGCAGCGAGCCGCCCGCCGCCTCCTGGACGCGTGCCGCCATGGCGATCTTGCGTTCGGTGTTGACCTTCTCGACCTGCTCGATCAGCGACAGCGGCGCCTTGGCTTCGCGCGCCGTGCGGATCAGCGCCGAGACGTCCTTGGGAAAGCACGAACCGCCATAGCCCGGTCCCGGATGCAGGAACTTGTTGCCGATGCGCCCATCGGCGCCGATCGCGCTCGCCACCTCATGCACGTCGGCGCCGACGTGCTCGCACAGGTCGGCGATCTCGTTGATGTAGCTCACCTTCAGCGCCAGAAAGGCGTTGGCGGCGTATTTCGCTAACTCGGCCGACTCGCGGCTCACGAACATCAGCGGCGCGTTGCGCAACGTCAGCGGCTTGTAGAGCCGCTCCATCAGCTCGCGGGCGCGGAGATCGTCGCAGCCCACCAGCACCCGGTCGGGGTGGGTGAAGTCCTGGATCGCCGAGCCCTCGCGCAGGAACTCGGGATTTGAGCAGACGGCGAATTCGCCGTCGGGCCGCAGCGCCCGCAGACGGTGCTCGATCTCCCGGCTGGTGCCGACTGGGACGGTCGACTTGGTGGCGATCACCGTGAAGCCGTCGAGATGGGGAGCCAACTGCTCCACGGCCTCGTAGACATAGGTGAGGTCCGCGTAACCGTCGCCGCGCCTGATCGGCGTGCCGACGGCGAGAAAGACGAGCTCGCTGGCCGCGACCGCGCCTTCGAGGTCGGTGGAAAATTCGATCCTGCCCGTCTCGAGATTGCGCACCAGCAGCTCGTCCAGGCCCGGCTCGTAGATCGGCACCTTGCCGTTTTTGAGCTGCTTGACCTTTTCGGCGTCGGTGTCGACGCAGGCGACGGTCCAACCGAACTCGGAGAAACAGGCCGCCGAGACCAGGCCGACATAACCCGCGCCGATCATGCAGATATTCACCGGCAACACCCCCGGAACCGCGTTAGCCAATCGGAATCGCGCCGCATCCGCCCGGGTGTTACTGCGAAGCCGGTACCATCGCAACGCCTAATAGCGGAGCAGCCCGCCCTGGCGCCCAGCGTTGTGCCGATTGACATTTGCTCGACCCTGCCATCAAAACATGTCTGAAACCTTGCGCCGGTGTCGCGTGACCCGCGGGGGAAGCACCTGCATGTTGACCGATTCAAAGCTCTTCTTTCTGCGGCACGCGGTCTTCGCGGGGCTCAAACGCCTGACCCGCCCCCCTTTGCCGGCCATATTCCACGCCCATCTCGACGTCCGTCTGTTTTTACCCTGGATGGTCGACGCCACCTTCGTCGCCTACCCGAAATCGGGCCTTGGCCGGCTCGAGCGGCTGATCCTCGCCGCCGCCGAATACCACGCGGCGGCGGCGACCAACACGGTATCGAGCTATTCGGAGCTCAGGCATCAATTCCCGTTCCTCCCGGCGCTCCGCTTCACCCACGCGGGCTCGTCCTGGCGCAACCGCGTGCTGGACGAGGGCGATCTGCATGGCTACTGCCCCGGCGAATGGGTGTCCGGCGGCAAGATCGTATTCCTCCACCGCGACCCCCGCGAGGTGCTCGCCGCGACCTTCGAGGATCTGCGCTTCGTCCTCGGCCTGCGCAACATCGAACCGGCCGAGGTGATCGAGAACGCCGTCGTCGGCCTGCGCAAGATGGCGCGCTTCACCAACCGCTGGCGGGCCTGGTGTTCCGGCAACCCCCAATGCCTGATGCTGCGCTGCGAGGCACTGGCGAGCGACCCGGCTAACGAGATCGAGGCAATCTCCGATTTCTGCGGGTTCGGTTTCGGCGCCGCTGCGATCAAGGCGGCCCGCGAGACCGTCTCGCCCGCCGCGCCGCGCGCCACCAACGGCCGGGGCCCCGGCGCGGGCCCTCGGGCGGTGGCTGCCGTTTGCGCCGCGGCGGACGGCGGGCGAAAGCCGAACGGCCATGGAGCGCATGGGGCGAGCTTCCAGGAGCTCTTTTCCGAGGGCGAGCGCCGGCGCATCGAGGACATCATCGCCGAGGAATTCGACCCCGAGCCGCGCTTCAGCTGAAGCGCCCCATCGGCTGCCCTGCCTCCATTGGGCGCGGTGGCCTAGGCTAGGCTCGCGCCGAACCACAAACGAAAAATAATCAGGAATTTCAATAATATGTCAGCATTCTACAGCAATTCCAAGACCGACATAGACCATACCGAGACGGCGCGGACGGCCGATGAATCGGCCGTGCGGGCGATGTACGAGGCCGCGCCCTATCCCGACCTCGGCGCCGATCTCAAGGATATGGGCCTCTATCTCAACCCCATTGCCGCCGATTTGGCCGAACGCGACCAAGTGACGTTCCTCGACGTGGGTTGCGGCACCGGCCACGTCCTCGTCGGCGTCGCCAAGGCGCACCCGGGGTGGGACTGCCATGGCATCGACTTGTCGCAAGCCTCCCTCGGCATCGCCGGCCAATTGGCCGAGCTGCACGGCGTCAAGGTGGGCATCGCCCGCGGCTCCTATCTCGATCCCCTCCCCTTCGATTTCAAGTTCGACGTGATCTGCGCCATGGGGACGA
>CAYVYD010000164.1:0-6197 GCA_964454415.1 uncultured Hyphomicrobiaceae bacterium
GCCGCCGCCAGCGCGAAGATGGTCGTGGCGTGGCCCGAGGGAAAGGAGGCGAAGTCGGCGTGGAAGGCGAAGGGCTCGAATTCGAGCGAACCGACCGCGTCGTAGAGCTTGGGACGGGCGCGGCCGATGATGTTCTTGGAGAGCGAGGTGACGATACCGGCGCCGGCGACGCACACGAACACGAACCCGCAGAGTTGCCCCACATAGGCGTAGGCGGCCAAGGCCCGCATACCGATCTCGCGCGAGCGCAGTCCCCAGGCGACGATCACGGCGGCGCCGGTGGGAAACAGGATCCAGCTCGAGCGCCCCAGGCGGGTGATCACCCGGAAGACGTTCCTCGTCTCGGGATCGAAGTCGCGGACCACGCCGAGAACCAGCGGATCGACGATCAGAAACGAGGCGATCAGGATCGAAGCGGCGGCGGCGAGCCATTGGAGGAATGGGAGTCCGGCGATACGCGTGGTGCTTGGGTTGGTAGCTGGCATTAGTCCCCGCTGGGTGGCTGGAAGGTCGGTCGGCGGCGCGTGGCCCGAGGCCATCTGCGCCGCTTCCCTATTCCGCCGGCACCTTGGGCACGGCTTGCGTGCCGTCGCGTTTGACGCGCCAGATGAAATAGATATTGCGGCTGTAGATGACGAGCCCCATCGCTTGGCCGAGAATGAAGACGGGGTCGACCCGATGGATGGCGTAGACGAGCAGCATCGCGCCGCCCAGAAAGCTGAAGTACCAGAAAATCTCGGGCACGACGCTTTGCCTGGCGCGCTCGCTGTAGATCCATTGCACCAGGAAGCGCATCGAAAACATGAACTGGGCGAGAAAGCCGACGCCGAGCCATATGAGCTCGGCCATCGTCACGCTCGACCACCAGGCGCTCAGTCCAGCCATCTCAGCTCCCGATCCTCGGTCCCATTACGCGTTCCCCTGTTAAATCCGGTTAGTCCCATGCCGCGCCGGAGGCCGTTCGGTCAATAGAAGATTGTACGGCGCTGCCGCCTGCTATCCCGCTGAATCCTCGGCGATCGGCGGCGTCCGGGTGCGCTTGCGCAACCAGGTAACGCCGATCAGATCGTATATGCCCAGCAGGGCGCGGCCAAGATTTGAGTATTTGGAGATCCCGGCCATGCGCGGCCGGTCGTTCACCGGCGCGTAGTCGACCCGGTGACCGTAGGTGAGAAAAAAGGCCGGCATATAGCGGTGCATGCTGGTGAAGAAGGGCAGGCGCAGATAAGCGTCGCGCCAATAGACCTTGATGCCGCAGCCGGTGTCGGGACAGTCGTCGTTGAGCGCCCGGTCGCGTATCCAGTTGGCGGCGCGCGAGGCCCAGCGGCGCGACCCGCTCGCCTTGCGTTGGGTGCGGATGCCACCGACCAGCGCCGGCCCCTTGCTTCCCGGCTCGCCGAGCCTGGCCAGCAACTTCTCGATGTCGTGGGGATCGTTCTGGCCGTCGCCGTCCATGGTCGCGATGACCGGGTGGCCGGCCGCGAGCACGCCGGTGCGCAGCGCCGTGCTCTGACCCGCGCGCTCGCCGTGGCGGATGTAACGCAGCTTGGAAAAGCGCGGCAATAGTGCCTTGATCTCCGCGCCCGTGGCGTCGTCGCTGCAGTCGTCGACGACGATCACCTCGCCGAGGGTCTGGTCGGAAACCGCGGCGAAGGTCTCCTCGACGAGCCTGCCGATGTTTCCTTCCTCGTTATAGGCGGGAATGACGACGCTGATACGCATGGGACTAGGCGTTCCGATCGCGGAGCCGGTTGTTGCGGGGCGCGAACCAATAACAAGCTTCCGTTGCAGCGCACAACCATGTAAATCACTCACGCGGACCGGTCGCGGGCATGCCGGGCACGTCGCCCGGTTTTGTGGCCCGCCAACGGACGGCGAAAAATGGGCCGTCCTGTCCAAAAGCCATGCGCCGCAAGAGACCCCCCTATGACGCGAACTCTAGCCAGCATCCGCGCCCCGGCCACGAATAAGGTCACCGCGATGCTCGCGCTGTGTCTCGGCGCCTTGCTCGCGTTCCGCGTTTTGGCGCTCGCTTTCGCCGGCACCGACCTGTTCTTCGACGAGGCGCAATATTGGTCGTGGTCGCGCGATCTCGCATTCGGCTATTTCTCGAAACCTCCGCTGACCGCCTGGGTCATCGCGGGTTTCACGGGGCTTTGTGGCGATGGCGAGTTTTGCGTGAGGCTGGCCTCGCCGGTTCTCTACACGCTCGCCGCGCTCTTCATCTATCTGGCCGGCAAGGCGCTCTACGACGCGCGCATCGGATTCTGGTCGGCGCTCGTCTTCGCGACCCTGCCCGGCATTTCCTTCTCGTCCGGCTTGATCTCCACCGACGTGCCGCTACTCCTGTTCTGGAGCCTGGCGCTGTTCGCCTGGATCAGGCTCGTCGAGACGCGCGCCTGGTCCTGGGCGCTGCTGGTGGGCATCGCCCTGGGTCTGGGGCTGATGGGCAAATACGCCATGATCTATTTTCTCGGCTGCGCGCTCGTTTCCATGGCTGCTTCGCCGCAACCGCGCTGGCTGTTGCGCGACGCAAAAGGGGCGGCCGTTCTGGGCTTGGCCGCGCTCATCGTGCTGCCCAACGTCCTTTGGAATTTGGACAATGGCTGGATCACCTTCGGCCATACGGCCGCCAACGCCAATTGGGGGGGAAGCTTCCTCAAGCCCCTGAAGCTGCTGGAATTCCTGGGCTCCCAATTCGGCCTTTTCGGACCCGTTCTGATGGCCGCGCTGATCGCGATAACCATCGGCGCCGCGCGCCGCGGCGCTGATGAGAAGGCGCGTTTGCTGCTTTCCTTCTCGCTTCCCGTCATCGCCCTGATCGCGGTCCAGGCATTGCTGTCCCGGGCGCACGCCAATTGGGCGGCGACCGCCTATCCGGCCGCCACCATACTGGTGACCGCGACGCTGCTCGCCAGGGACTACCGTCGCGCCTTCGCCGCATCGCTTGCCCTGCATGGAGGCGTGCTGCTGGTCCTTGCCGGGGCGGCGGTCCTTGCTCCATCGCTCAGCTTTCCCGGCAGGCTCGATCCCTTCGCCAGGGTGCTGGGATGGCGGGAGACCGCGGATTCCGTGGACGGCGTCCTCCAAGGCCGTCCCTTCGGCACGCTGCTCACCGAGGACCGGCTGGTGACGGCCGAAATGCTCTATTATTTGCGGCAGTCGCGTGTCCCGATCCGCTCCTGGCGGCCCGGGGAGGCGCCGCGCGATCATTTCGAGTTCTCGCGCCCCTTCGCCGCGGGTGCCGGGGAACCGGTTTTGCTCGTCTCGCTGCGGGCAGACACCAGGCATGTCAGCTATCATTTCGCCTATGCCGAGGCGCTGGGAAGCCGTCGGGTGGCGGCCGGACCGAAATCGGACCGGACCGTCTATTTGACCCTGCTGAGCGGATATAAGGGGCGGTGAGATGACAGGGGACGCAGCCGAGGACCCGACGATGCTGGCGCGCAGGAGCTGGCGAACCTTCGCCTGGACGTCCTTTGCGGGGCTCCTCGCGGCGTTCGTCTTCGTCGGATTCCCGCAGATCGACTTCGCCGTGACCGATCTGTTCTATCAGGGCAACCGCGCCTTCGTCCTCAACTTTCCGGGCGCCGGTAAGGACCTGCGCGTCTTCCTGAGGCTGATCTTCCTGGCCGCGACGATCGTGGCGCTCTTGGGCTTCGTCCTCGCCGCCTTCTACAAGCGCGGCTTTCTCTCCCTGGGCTTTCCCCAATGGCTTTATGTGTTGCTCTGCCTGGCGATCGGGCCGGGGATCGTCGCCAATGTCGTCCTCAAGGATCACTGGGGTCGGGCGCGCCCGTTCCACGTTCAGGAATACGGAGGCGGCCAGACGTTCACTCCCGCCCTCGTCCGCTCCGACCAATGCGAGGACAACTGCTCCTTCGTGAGCGGCGAGGCGTCGTCGATCTTCATGCTGTTCTTCGCCCTCGCCCCGCTGGCGCGCCGCCGCCATGCGCGCCTGATCGCGCTCGGCATATTGGGCGGGTTGCTCGCGGGTTTCATCCGCATCGCCCAGGGCGGTCATTTCCTGAGCGACGTCGTCTTCGCCGGCGTCTTCATGGCGCTGATCGCCGAGGGGCTGCACTGGCTGGTGTTCGGTCTGGGCGCGCGCGCGCTCGAGGACGAGGGTCCCGTCCATAGGGCGCTATTCGATGCGGGGCGCGGGACGTCGCGGGCGGTGCATCACGCCGCCTCCTGGGCGAGCGGCGCCCTCCGCGGGCTGCTCGCCAAGCGCGCGGGCACCGCTGCTTCCCAGACGGGCGACGCGTCGGTGCAGGTGGGCGGGCGCGAGAATGAATAGACCGGGCGCCGTGGTTACCTCGGTTCTCATCGACGACAGCTCCGGCGGCGGGCGCTCCCATTGGTTCGAGGGGCCCCGCGCGGTGATCAGCGCGGCGTCGCCGGAGGAGGTGCCGGGCGCGCTCTCGGCGATGGAGCGCGCGCGCGCCGAGGGCGCCCATCTCGCCGGCTTCTTCGCTTACGAATTGGGCTACGTCTTCGAGCCGAGGCTGCGTCCCTTGCTTCCGCCCAAGCGGGCGATGCCGCTGCTGTGGTTCGGCGTCTTCGATCGGCCGGTCGAGCTCGGCTGCGGCGAGGTGGCGGCGCGCCTTCTGGCGGACGGGAACGGCGGCTACCGGGTCGGCGATCTCGACTACGCCATGGACCGCGAGGGCTATCGCGGGCGCTTCGGGCGGGTGAAGAGCTACATCGCCGCCGGCGACATCTATCAGCTCGATCTCACCTTCAAGGCGCGCTTCGACTTTGGCGGCAGCCCGGCCGCGCTCTATGCGGATTTGCGCGCCAGGCAGCCGGTCGCCCACGGCGCGCTCATTCGAACGCCCCAATTCAGCGTCGTCTGCTCCTCGCCCGAGCTGTTTCTCGATCGCCGTGGCCGCGAGGTCTCGACCCGGCCGATGAAGGGAACGGCGTCGCGGGCACCGACGGCGGCCCTCGATCAGGCGCAGCGCGACTGGCTGTGGTCCGATCCAAAATCGCGGGCGGAGAATTTGATGATCGTCGATCTGATGCGCAACGATCTGGGCCGCGTCGCGGAACTGGGGAGCGTGCGCGTCGACGACCTCTTCACGGTCGAGACCTTCACGACGCTGCACCAGATGACCTCTGGCGTGCGGGCGCGGCTGCGCGAAGGGGTCGGGCTGGGTGAGCTGTTGGCGAGCGTGTTTCCGCCGGGCTCGGTCACCGGCGCGCCGAAGCTGCGGGCGATCGAGATCCTGCGCGAGTTGGAGGACGAGCCGCGCGGCGTCTATACGGGCGCCATCGGCATGATCTCGCCCGATGGCGATGTCCGCTTCAACGTCGCGATCCGCACCCTCACGCTTACGCCCGACGGCCGGGGCGAGATCGGCATTGGCAGCGGCATCGTCCAGGATTCGCGCGCCGACGACGAATATGACGAGTGTCTGCTGAAGCTGCGGTTCCTGAGCGGGGAGGCCCAGCCCTTCGAGCTGATCGAAACCATGCGCCACGATCCCGGGGCTGGCTTCTATCTGCTCGGGCGCCACATCGAGCGCTTGGGTCAATCGGCCGCCTATTTCGGCTTCGCCTTCGACCGGGACGCGGTCGCGGCGGCGCTCGCCACCCTCGCCGAGGGGTTCGGACCCGCGCCCCATCGGGTGCGGCTGCTGCTTGCCCGCGACGGCGGCGTGACGGTCACCGCGGCGGCGATCGCGCCGGCGCCGAAGGCCGCGCCCATGGCTCCCATGACTTACGTCTTTTCCGAGGCCCGCATCGATACCGGCGATCCCTTCCTCTATCACAAGACCACCCGGCGGGCGCTCTATGACGGCGAGCATGCCAGGCTCGCGGCCGAACTGGGCTGCGACGAGGTGCTGTTCCTCAATGAGCGCGGCGAGCTCGCCGAGGGCAGCCGCACCAACATCTTCGTCGAGAAGGGGGGGCGTCTGCTCACCCCCGCGCTGGCCTGCGGTCTGCTGCCGGGGACGCTGCGGGCCGAGCTGATCGCTTCCGGTAAGGCTCGCGAAGCGGTGCTCACCCCCCGCGACCTCGAGGGTGCCTGCGTCTTTCTCGGCAATTCGGTGCGCGGCCTGGTGCGGGCCGAGGAGGCGCGCACGGGTGAGCGCCGCGCGGCGGGCGGAGGCCGAGGGGCCTAGCGTTGGCTCCTCATTTCGCGGACGCGCTCGATGCTGAGCTCGCGTGCCAGATAATCGAGCACGATC
>CAYVYD010000165.1:0-4095 GCA_964454415.1 uncultured Hyphomicrobiaceae bacterium
GCGATCTGGAAGTAGCGGTCGAAGCCCGCGATCATGATGAGCTGCTTGAACTGCTGCGGCGCCTGGGGGAGCGCGTAGAACTTGCCCGGATGGATGCGCGAGGGGACCAGGAAGTCGCGCGCGCCCTCGGGGCTGGAAGCGGTGAGGATCGGCGTCTGGAACTCGGTGAAGCCCGCTTCGGTCATGCGGCGGCGCAGCGACGTGACGATCTGCGACCGGGTGACGATGCGCTTGTGCAGCCCCTCGCGGCGGAGATCGAGGAAGCGGTAGGCGAGCCGGGTCTCCTCCGGATAGTCGGGCTCGCCGAAGACGGGGAGCGGCAGCTCCTGGGCCTGCGAGAGCACCTCGAGGCCGCGGATGAAGATCTCGACCTCGCCGGTGGGCAGCCGGTCGTTGACGGTTTCGGGCGAGCGCTTCCGCACCTCGCCGTCGATCCGCACCACCCATTCGGCGCGCAGCTCCTCGACCGCCTTGAAGACGGGGGAATCGGGATCGGCGACGCATTGGGTGAGGCCGTAATGATCGCGCAGGTCGACGAACAGCAGGCCGCCGTGGTCGCGCACCCGGTGGACCCAGCCCGAGACCCGCGCGCCGGCGCCGACATCGCCGCTCCGCAGCTCGCCGCAAGTGTGTGTCCGGTATGGATGCATACGCCCTCGCCCCATTTGATCGCGCCGGCCGTTCACGTGCGCCGGCGCCGCCCGCCCGACTCGGCGGTCCTCTCTATCACCTCACGCCGGAGGACGCATCTTCACCTGACGCCGAGCTTCTTCTGCAAGCTGCTCGAGGAGGTGGTGTACTGGAACAGCAGCTTCTTGTCCGGGTGGACATAGGCATGGGCCCGCTGGGCCATCAGGGCCGCCTCGTGGAAGCCCGAGAGGATGAGCTTGAGCTTGCCCGGATAGGTGTTGATGTCGCCGATGGCGAAGATGCCCTTCTCGCTGGTCTCGAATTTTTCGGTGTCCACGGGGATCAGGTTCTCGTGCAGATTGAGCCCCCAATCGGCGACCGGTCCCAGCTTCATGGTGAGGCCGAAAAAGGGCAGCAGCCGGTCGCAGGGGCGCCTGGTCTCCTCGCCGTCATTGGCGCGGATGGTGACGTACTCGAGCTTGCCGTCCTCCCCATGCAGTGTGCTCACCTGGCCCAGGATCAGCTCCATCTTGCCCTCCTCCACCGCCTTCGTCATGCGGTTGACGCTGTCGGGGCTGGCGCGGAACTTGTCGCGGCGGTGGACCAGCGCCAGGGACGACGCCACGGGCAGCAGGGCGTGGGTCCAGTCGAGGGCGGAATCGCCGCCGCCGGCGATCACCACGTGGCGGTCCCGGAAATCCTCGATGCGGCGGACCGAATACAACACCGATTTGTCCTCATAGGCCTCGATGCCCTCGAGCGGCGGGCGCTTGGGGGTGAAGGAGCCGCCGCCGGCGGCGATCACCACGACGGTGGCGACGAAGGCCTCGCCCCGGTCGGTGACGAGGCGGAAGCGCCCGTCCTCCAGGCGCTCGAGGCGGTCGACGCGCTGACCCAGATGGAAGACCGGCTCGAAGGGCTTGATCTGCTCCATCAGGCGGTCGGTCAGCTCCTGGCCGCTGACCACGGGGAGGCCCGGAATGTCGTAGATCGGTTTTTCGGGATAAAGCTCGGCGCACTGGCCGCCCGGCTTGTCGAGGATGTCGATCAGTTGGCAGTCGACGTCGACCAATCCGAGCTCGAAGACGGCAAACAGGCCGACGGGGCCGGCGCCGACGATGACGGCGTGGGTCTGCGTCTCGCCGCCCGAGCCGCCGCCCGATGATGGATCGTCCTTAGGGGTCATTCGTCGTCCCGTTCGCTAGAACTGCTTTTCGGGGATGCGCACGACGAGGCCGTCGAGCTCCTCGGTCACTCTGATCTGGCAGCTCAGCCGGCTCGTCTCGCGCACGTCGAAGGCGAAATCCAGCATATCCTCTTCCATCTCCTCCGGCTCGCCCGTCTTCTCGCGCCAGGCCTCCTCCACATAGACGTGACAGGTGGCGCAGGCGCACGCTCCGCCGCATTCGGCCTCGATGCCGGGGATCTTGTTCTTGACCGCCGCCTCCATGACCGTCTGGCCGATTTCGGCCTCGACCACGTGCTCGGTGCCGTCGTGCTCGATATAGGTAATTTTGGGCATGCGCCAACTGCCCTGTCTACGCCTTCATGACTTGGGGATGAATGCCTTTCAGCCGGCCGGAACGGATTGGCCGGGCAGCCCCCTATAGGCGAAAAGACGGCGCAGAGCAACGCCGTGGCGCAGGACTGGCGGGGGCGCCGCGGCGCCCCCCGATCAACGGTTCAAGCGTCGATCAGCAGCGCCTCGATGAAGGCGTTGGTCTCGCCGATCGCGGCTTCGAGCGCGCGGACGATCCCTTGCCTTGAGGATTTGAAGGACTTGCCCTTCAGGCCCTCCGCCGATTCGGCGGTGCTGGCGACGCGCCAGGCGCCGATGCCGCGGGCCGAGCCCTTGATGGTGTGGGCGGCCTCGGCCCACGCCTTCTCGGTGCCGGCCTCCTTGAGGCGGGCGAGATAAATCTCCGACTGGGTGCGGAAGAGTTCGAGGACCTCGCGCTCGAGCGCCCGGTTCCCCAATGTGTATCGGGCCAGATGGACCAGATCGACCGGCCGCCGCAGCACCGGGTTCGCCGCTTCGCCCGAACCCGCCATCGACATGGCCGGCAAGGCATCGGCGGTCATATCAACGGCCAGGGCCGCCGCCCCCACGCTTGCGCTTTTCATCGTATTTCCCCATTTCACCTGGAAGTCGGGTTTCCCCATCTCACCTCGAAATCGGGCCGTTTTTTGTCAAACCGGCCCACCACGAACCTTTCATGCGATCCCTCGAGGCTAGCGCGGCAGCGATAATATCGGGTTAAGGGGGCGGCGGCGGCGGGCGGGGCGCGGCGTGCCGGAAAATCCTCGAATTCCGGCCCTTTTCGGCGCCAAAAACACGGACGGAAATAGTTAACGAACTCATTAGAATGCCGTTTTTCGCGGCAATCGTCCGATAGCGTAAAGGATAAGTTAACAATTTCCTTTTTTGGCCGCAAAAGTCGGCTAGAGCTAGTGCATCGGCAAGCATTCGTGGGGCCACCCACGGTGAACCGACAGAGGGGGACTTTAGGTCTTTGAGCACCGAGTGCGGATGATTTGGGAGTGCGCGTCCAGGGCCTGAGCGACAGGCCCGGCCCCAACAAGGGGGATGCGCGGGGCCAAAAATTCCCTTAAGTTTTGCGTAATTCATCTGACGGATCTAGTAATGGCCAGTGAACAGTCGAAGGGGGGCGCTGCGGCACAATCGCTTCCCCCGACCAAATCCGAAAAGCCGGATCAAAAGCAGCCGAAACAAACCACCGCGACACAGCCCGCTTCCGGGCCAGCATTGGACGCGCCGAAAAAGCGCTACGAACCCGCCGGCGGGCGGGGTGCTGGCGCGCGGGAGCCGATCGCCGCGAATGACGATCTCCCCTCGATCGGAGGGCTGATCTACGCGCTGCAACAGCGCCCCTCGAGCTCGGTGTTCTACGTCGCGCTCGGTGCCAGCCTGGTCTGGCTGCTGGTGTGCAGCGGCATTACCTACGCCTTCTTCAGCGGCCAGCTCTCCGGCGTATCGTCGATGGGCGAGCTCATCTCCAACCCGACCGGGTTCGCCGCCGTCGCCGCGATCGTCATTCCAATCGCGCTGTTCTGGTTCCTGGCGCTGCTGATCTGGCGCGCCCAGGAGCTCAAGCTGATGGCCTCGGCGATGACCGAGGTGGCGGTGCGGCTCGCCGAGCCGGACCGGCTGGCCGAGCAGTCTGTCGCCTCGGTGGGTCAGTCGGTGCGCCGCCAGGTGGCGGCCGTCAACGACGCGATTTCGCGCGCCATGGGCCGCGCCGGCGAATTGGAGGCGCTGCTGCATAACGAGCTCGCCACGCTGGAACGCTCCTACAACGAGAACGAGCTCAGGGTGCGCGGGCTGATCAACGAGCTGGCGAGCGAGCGCCAGGCGCTGACCAACAACAGCGAACGGGTGAGCGAGTCGCTGCGGGGAATCGGCGCGCAGGTCTCCAAGGACATCGCCGCCGCCGGCGATCAGGC
>CAYVYD010000165.1:4195-6189 GCA_964454415.1 uncultured Hyphomicrobiaceae bacterium
GAAGGTGAACGCGAAGATCGCGACCAACCAGAACGAGCTGTTCCAGGCGCTCAACCAGATGAGCGAGCGCATCGAAAGGCAGGTCCCGGGGCTGATCCAGAACTTGGACAAGGAGCAGTCGAAGCTGAACAGCGTGATTTCACGGGCCAGCGAAAACATCGCCAAGCTCGAAAGCTCGGTGGCCGAGCAAGTGAGCCAGCTGGACAAGACGCTGGCGCGGCGGACGACGGGCATTCAAACGATGATGAGCGGTCAGGCGCAGATCATCGACGAGGCGATCACCAAGCGCTTCGAGGTCATCCGCTCCGATCTGATCGAGCGGATCGGGGCGCTGGACACCGCGCTCGTCGAGAACGCGACGACGGTCCAGCAGTCGCTGGCCCAGCACACCAACGCCTACAACAGGATGTTGGCCGAGGGCACCAAGTCGTTCCGCGAGACCAGCCAGCAGATGTCGCTTCATTCGAACGAGGCGCTGCGCGGACTGGGCGCCCAGTCGGAGATGCTGAAGGACGTCTCGAGGAGCCTGATCGACCAGATCCACAGCCTGACGCAACGCTTCGAGAACCAGGGGCAGGCGATCCTTTCGGCCGCCCAGGCGCTCGATTCCTCGAACGCCCGGATCGACTCGATCCTCGAACGCCGGCACGCGGAGATTAGCAGCCTGCTGGATACGGTGGCGACCAAGGCGCAGGACCTCGACAAGCAGATGCGCTCCTATTCGAGCCTGATCGAGAACTCCCTGGCCCAGGCCGAAGGCCGCGCCAAGCAGCTGAGCGCGGCGCTGGCGCACGAGACCGAGGCTCAGTCGCGCCGGGCGGTGGCCGAGATCGAGCGGCTGCGCGGCGACGCCCTCGCCCACACCGTCAAGGCGGCGGAGGAAATCAAGTCGAGCTTCGAGACGATCTCGGGCCAGGTGGCCGATCAGACGACCATGCTGTCGAAGCAGTTCGGCGAAACCACCCAACATTTGCGCGCGACCGCCAGCAAGACGGCGGCCGAGCTGGAAGCGGAGCGGCAGGAGATGCAGCGCCGCATCCACGATCTGCCGATGGAGGCGCAGGCGAGCATCGAACGCACGCGGCGTCTCTCGATGCCCGACTCGCTTCAGGCGCTCGACAGAAGCGGCGGCGAGGGCCGGTCCTACGACGACCCCAATGTGGTGCCGTTGACCGGGACCGACGGCCAGCCCGCTTACCCGGCGGATTTCGGCCGGGCGGGCCAGGGATCATCGTTGGGCGAGACGGCGCGGCGCATGCCGATGCCGGGGCCTGCGATTGGCCAAGGCGCCGGCGCGCCGCGACGCGAGCGCGAGAGCGCGCATGGTTCCGGGGACATGAGCTCGGTGACCAGCCATCTGGCCCGGCGCTTGAGCGGCGCCGGCCAGGGCGAAAGCTCCGGCGCGCTGTTGCCCGACCGCGGCAGCTTGGATGCCGGCGGCCGCCGCGAGCAGTGGTCGCTCGGCGACCTGCTCGCGCGCGCTTCCGAGCCGGAGGGCAAACCCTTCGGGGGCTCGGGCGATCCTGGTCCGGCGCCGGAGTTCCTGCAGCGCAATCACGAGCCGCAACGCGCCCAGGCCCCTCGGCCGGGCGCCGGCACGCTGCGGCTGCATGATCTGGCGAGCGCCGTCGACCAGCGCATGGCGGCCGAGTTCTGGCAGCGCTACCGGCGCGGGGAACGCTCGATCCTCGACCGCCAGATCTACACCAGCGAGGGCCGCGCCGCGTTCGACGAGATCGGCAACCGCTACCGGCAGAACGGCGAGTTCCGCGCCACGGTGGACCGCTATATGGGGGATTTCGAGCGTCTCCTAAGCGACGCCGAGGCCAAGGACAGGGACGGGCGGCTGGTTCATAACTACCTCACCTCGGAGACCGGGCGGGTCTATCTGATCCTGGCCCATGCGAGCGGCCGCCTGCACTGACGAAGGCGAGCAGGAAGGCCGGGAAGGCGCGGTAACGGCTTGAACGCGGCGCGCGAAACGGCGCGCCGCG
>CAYVYD010000166.1:0-6187 GCA_964454415.1 uncultured Hyphomicrobiaceae bacterium
CGATTGGTCAAACCGGCTGACGAAGGGGCAAAAATGAACAAACCGCGCGACCGTTCCCCACCACCCCGCCGGCCCGAAACCGATATCGTACAACTCGGGCGCGATCCAGCACAGCAACACGGTTTCGTAAACACGCCCGTATACCGCGGCTCGACGGTGCTGTTTCCGACGCTCGCGGCACTCGAGGCCCAGGACCAGGACTACGTCTATGGGCGCCGCGGAACGCCCACCCAACGGGCGCTGCAAGAGGCCGTTTGCGCACTCGAAGGCGGCAGCCTCACGCTGCTCGCGCCCTCGGGTCTTTCGGCGATCGCCGCCGCATTGTTAGCCTTCGTCAAGTCGGGTGACCGCGTCCTGGTGAGCGACAGCGTCTACGGCCCCACCCGGCGCTTCTGCGACCGGGTGCTTAAGCGCTTCGGGGTGGAGACCACCTATTACGACCCGCTGATCGGCGGCGGACTGGCCGAGCTCATGGACGAGCGGACCAGCGTGGTCTTCACCGAGTCGCCGGGCTCGCTCACCTTCGAGGTCCAGGATCTCCCCGCGATCGCGGCGGCCGCGCACGCCGGGCGCGCGACGGTGATGCTCGACAACACCTGGGCCACGCCGCTCTTCTTCAAGCCGTTCGAGCACGGCGTCGACGTTTCCATCCAATCGGGAACCAAATTCATTGTCGGCCATGCCGACGCCCTCATCGGCATGATGACGGCGACCGGCGAGGCGGCCGAGATCCTGCACGCGACGCACGGCGATCTGGGGCTCTGTCCGGGACCGGACGACGTCTTCCTGGCGTTGCGCGGCCTGCGCAGCCTGTCGGCGCGGCTCGAGCGCCATATGCGCTCGGGGCTGGAGCTCGCCCGCTGGCTCGAAAGGCGCCCCGAGGTCTCGCGGGTGATCTATCCCGCGCTCGAGACCGATCCCGGCCACGCCATCTGGGCGCGCGATTTCAGCGGCGCGCCGGGCCTCTTCTCGGTCGTACTGAAGCCCGCGCCCAAGCGGGCGCTGGCGGCGATGATGGACGGGCTCGAGATCTTCGCCATGGGCTGGTCCTGGGGCGGTTTCGAAAGCCTGGCGGTGGTCTTCGACCCGACGCAGCTGCGCAGCGCGGTGCCGTGGAGCGGCGAGGGACCGGCCCTGCGGCTCCATGTCGGGCTCGAGGACGTGGGCGATCTGAAACGGGATCTGAGCGAGGGGTTCGAGCGGCTGAAGGCCGCTTCCTGAGCCACCCGCAAGCCGCGCGTCGCGTGGCCGTCGCGGCGTGCCAGGACCCGGCGGAACGGCAAAAATTTCGTCTCGACAGCGCCGAGGACCGAGTCCAAATTATCTGTCCTTTCGATCGCGAGAAGACGACGGACCGGCGCGGCGGCGCGCGCCTGCACGAGGGAACCACCGGGTATGACCACAGGCTTGAAAACTCTGTCGGCCCGTCTCGGGCGGCTGAGCGGCCGGGCAATTATCGCGGCGGGCGGCTTGATGCTGTTCGCCTGCGACGATCCCGCAGGCGCGGCGCGGCAAGCGGAGAAGCTCGAAAAACTCGGCGCCATCTGGGGCGAAGTGCAGGTTGCCGAGGACAATTGCCCCCATCTCACCGTCAACAATCTGACCGCCCAGGAGCTTCTGCGGGATCTCGGGAAATTGCGGGAGAACTCGCTGGCGGTGATGGCCAGATTGGCGTCCGAACCCGTATGGAAAACCGCCTATGAGAGCGGCGCGAAGGCGGCGCAGAGCGAGCGCGACCGCTTGGCCGGTCCCGCGTTTTGCGACGCGATGTGGAAGGCCTACGGATCCGCCGGCAGCCGGATGCCGAATTTGCTGAAAATGCTGGGGGAGACGGCCACGCCGCGTTCCTAGGTCAAGGAGCTCCGGCGCAAGCAGCCTGGGCATCTGGGAGTGGTGATCCCGGCAGGACTCGAACCTGCAACCTGCGGATTAGAAATCCGCTGCTCTATCCGGTTGAGCTACGGGACCGCACCCGCCCGGCCGCGCGACGCGGCCGGCAAGAACGTCGTGGCCGGCCTAATGGGTCCAAACGCCGAGGCGGCCGAACTTGAAATTGTCCGCATAGGATTTGCGCACCTGCCCGCGCGGTTTCGGCTCCAGGAAGCGATAGGGGATGCGGTTGCGCACCGCATAGGCGATTGCCTCCCCCCGGGTGGCGAAGGTCAGCCTCACCTGGGATTTCATGTCGCGCGAACTGGTCCAGCCCATCAGCGGCTCGATCTCGCGCGGCGATTCGGGCTCGTATTCGAGGACCCAGCGCCTGGTGCACGCGGTCCCGGACTGCATCGCCGTCCTTGCCGGCCGAAAAATCCGTGCAACCATCGCTCAGACCACCTCCCCATCGGGTGATTGGTCGGGGCAGCAAGATTCGAACTTGCGACCCCCTGCTCCCAAAGCAGGTGCGCTACCAGACTGCGCTATGCCCCGACGCTGGAACCATAGGCCAAAAGGCTTAAAACAATTTTGGCCGCCGAGACGGCCTGGAACCTGCATTACACCGTTTGGCGCGGAGGCGGCAAGACGAAGCCCGCCTCCAGGCCGGTCACGGCCCGTTGCCGAAACGGCGGTGGCGCACCTCATCGCCCTCCTCCAGCCCCATTCGGTCCGCCTCTCCGGCGGCGATTTCCAGAACCGCCGAGACCGGTCCGTCGGAGGAAATGATCTCCTCGGAAAAGGGTTCGGTGTTGCGGACGATCTTGCGGATCCGGCCGTCGGCGCGGATGAACACCATGTCGAGGGGGATATAGGTGTTGCGCATCCACATCGAAAGCGGCTGCTCGCCCTCATAGAGGAACAGCATGCCGCGGTCGGAGGCGAGCGACTTGCGGAACATCAAGCCGCTCCGGCGCGCGGCGTCGGTATCGGCGATCTCGACCTGCAGCTTGTGTTCGCCGGACTTGCCCTCAAGCGACAAGGGCTCGACCGCGAGCGCGTCGGCTGCGCACGGAGCCGAAAGCGGCACCGCGGCGGCGAGGATCAGCACCAACCCGGCAAGCAGCGCCAAGGCCCCGCGGATGGGCTGACGCGGGTTGCCGGCGTCACGCCGGCCGCGAGCGGCAATGCCGGGATCAGTGGGCGGGAGGCAGGGAGGACGGCGCGCCCACCGGCTTGAGCTCGGCCGCCATGAGCCCCTTGGGGCCGTTGCCGAAGCGCACCAGAACCTGTTGGCCCGGGCGCAGCTCGGCGAAGCCGAAGCGCCTGAGCGTTTCCATGTGGATGAAGATATCGGGAGTGCCATCGCCGCGCGTCAGAAAGCCGAATCCCCTCAAGCGATTGAACCACTTTACCACGGCAAGCTCGAATTCGCCTTCGGGCACCACCGTTACATGGGTGCGCTGCGGCAGCTGCGAAGGATGCACCGCCGTGCTTTCATCCATGGATACGATGCGAAAAGCTTGCAGTCCTTTTGGGCGCTGAAGAACTTCGCAAACAACGCGTGCGCCTTCATAGGCTGTTTGAAAGCCGTCGCGACGTAAAACGGTCACATGCAGAAGTATATCCTGCAGACCGCTGTCCGGTATGATGAATCCGTAGCCTTTGGAAGCGTCAAACCACTTAATCGAGCCTGCGACCTCAAGGACATCTACGGCTTCGTCCTCGCTCGGCGCAACGGTTTCGTCCTCGCTGGGTGTAACCTTTCCGATTTCTGGCGACGCCTTGGCCCCCATACCGCACTCCCCCGCTGGACTCTCAAGCGCTCCACCCGCACCAACGCCCTCACAAAGTGTCGGGAGCAGACCCGTTTTGCGAACATACCAAACAGGTTCGGGGAGACCAGTACAAATTTCCGGTGAGCTAATATCTCCACATCTTTTTATCTCATATTTGGCACGAAAACTCTCTTATTAAGCTACTGATTCTCCTCTTTAATAGCTATCCCCTGGGGATAAGGGCGGATTCGCCGACGACCCAAAAGCAACAGACTATTGGGGAAAATTGTTGCAAAGCCGCAACGGGCATTGACGGCATTTCTTGTCCATTGCGCGAATCAATTGATCCGCCACCCTCGCCGGGGTTTCCGGCGGCCCGATCGGCGGGCGCATTCGCGCGGCCGCCGCAAACCGCTACAATGGCAGCGGCAGGCTAGCCGCCCGGCCGCCTGCGGCGGCGCGATAAGTGCCTGAAGCTCCTTAACAATACAGGCGAGGATCAAGTGATGAAATATCTCCACACCATGGTGCGGGTGAGCGATCTCGACGCCTCGGTCGATTTCTACTGCAACAAGCTCGGCCTCCGCGAGGTGCGCCGGATGGAAGTGCCCCAGGGACGTTTTACGCTGGTCTTCCTGGCCGCGCCGGGGGACGAGGACGCACAGATCGAGCTGACCTACAATTGGGACCCGGAAGACTACGGAGAGGGCCGCAATTTCGGCCACCTCGCCTATCAGGTCGACGACATCTACGCGCTGTGCGAGCGGTTGCGCCAGAACGGCGTCATCATCAACCGCCCGCCGCGCGACGGCCGCATGGCGTTCATCCGCTCGCCCGACAACATCTCGATCGAGCTGTTGCAGAAGGGCAAGGCGCTGCCCAAGCAGGAGCCCTGGGCCTCGATGGAGAACGTGGGAAGCTGGTGAGCGCACACTCCGGCCCAGTGCCGGGGCGTAGTGGCACCCCCTAGGGGAATTGAACCCCTGTTTCCAGGTTGAAAACCTGGCGTCCTGACCACTAGACGAAGGGGGCCTGGGCCCCGGCTGATATAAAAAAGAACACAGGGGCTGGCAAGCCCGGCCCGCGACCGGGGCGAAGGTTTAGCGGCCGCCCTCGCGCGGGTCGGCGGCGTCCTCGACGACGAACTGAATGCGCTCCCTGCCCCCCCAGCTATCCGCCCTCAGATGACCGGCCAGATGCAGCGGATCGCCGGCGTGCCGCTCGAGGAAGGGGCCGAGCACGCCGTCGCAGGCGCGGAAGGCGATCCCCTCGAGCCGCCCGCCGCTCGCCGCCTGCAGGCTCATCCGCAAATGACCGCTGCCAACCCGTTTGAGCGCCAGGCAGCGGTGTGCCGGCAGCACGAAGCGCGGTTCCGGGTTGCCGCTGCCGTAGGGGCCGGCGCGCTCCAGCAGCGCCATCAGATCGGGATTGGCGCTGGCGGCCATGAGGGCGCCGTCGACGCCGAGCTCCCGCGTGGCGGAGGCCGCGGCGACGGGGGCTCCCAGCCAATCGCCCATGGCGGCGAGCAACTCGTCGAATCGCTCGCGCCGCATCGTCAGGCCCGCCGCCATGGCGTGGCCGCCGCCCTTGATCAGCAGGCCCTCGGCGAGCGCGCGCTTGACCGCGCCCCCGATGTCGATGCCGGCGATCGAGCGCGCCGAGCCGGTCCCCAACTCGCCGCCTTCCCAGGTGAGAACCAGCGCTGGCCGGTGGAAGCGCTCGGTCAGCCGGGCGGCGACGAGGCCGATCAGGCCGCGGTGCCAACGATCGGCGGCGACGGCGATCAGCGGGCGGTCGGGGTCGCTTTCGATGATCCCTTCGGCCGCCGCCATCGCTTCGGCGAGGGTGTCGGCTTCGGCGGCCTTGCGTTCCTTGTTGAGGCGATCGAGCTTCGCGGCGATATCGGCCGCCTCCACGGGATCCGCCGTCGAGAGCAGCCTGGCGCCCAGCCCGGCGTCGCCGATGCGGCCCCCGGCATTGATGCGGGGGCCGAGGATGAAGCCCAGGGCGTAGGGCGTCGGCGCGCCGTTGAGGGCGGCGGCGTCGCACAGCGCCGCGAGCCCCGCATTGGCGCGCGCGCGCATCACCACCAGTCCCTTGGCGACGAAGGCGCGGTTGAGCCCCTTGAGCGGCACCACGTCGCACACCGTCGCCAGTGCCACGAGGTCGAGCCAGGAAAGCAGGTCCGGCTCCGGCCGCTCCGCGCCATACCAGCCCGCGCGGCGCAGCTCGCGGGCGACCGCCACCATCGTCATGAAGGTGATGCCCGCCGCCGCCAGCGCGCCGAGCCCGCTCAAATCGTCTTGCCGATTGGGATTGACGACGGCGTGGGCCGGCGGGAGCGCGTCATCGGCCAGGTGATGGTCGACGACGATCACCGCGGCGCCCAGATCGCGCGCCCGGGCGACCGCCTCGTGGCTCGTCGTGCCGCAATCGACGGTGACGATCAAACGCGCGCCCCGAACCTCGATCAGCTCCTCGAAGGCGGCCACGCTCGGTCCGTAGCCCTCGGTCAGGCGGTCGGGAATGTAGATGAC
>CAYVYD010000167.1:0-6112 GCA_964454415.1 uncultured Hyphomicrobiaceae bacterium
CCCACTTGCCCGCCTGGGTGGAGGCGTCCGCGGCCGGGATCTGCCGGGCGAGCGCCATCATCATCGCGATGGCGTGCTCGGCCGTGGTAATGGCATTGCCATGCGGCGTATTCATCACGATGACGCCGCGAGCGGTTGCGGCGGTAATGTCGACGTTGTCCACGCCGATGCCGGCGCGGCCGACAACCTTCAAATTGTCGGCGGCGGCGATGATTTTCTCGGTCACCTTGGTTGCCGAGCGAACCGCCAACCCGTCGTACCCGCCGATCACCTTTGCCAGTTCTGCCTTGTCGAGACCGACCTTGATGTCGACATCGATTCCCCGCTCTTTGAATTTATCCTCGGCGAGCGGGCTCATCTTGTCCGATATCAGAACTCGGGGCGCCATCGCGTTCCCTCCCACCCTAAACCTTCTCGGCCGTTTCAGCCTGAGCGGCCGCGAAGGCCCAATCAAGCCACGGCATCAACGCTTCTAGATCGCTGGTCTCAATCGTGGCGCCCGCCCAAATCCGCAGGCCGGGAGGGGCGTCACGATAGGATCCTATGTCGTAGGCGACGCCTTCGGTCTCGAGCAGCTTCGTCACCCTCTTGATGAACGCCGACTGATCCTTGGCGTCGAGCGCGGTGACGGTCGGATCCACGACCTTCAGACAAACGGATGTGTTGGACCGGGTCTCTGGACGCACTGCGAGGAAATCGATCCAAGGGGTTCCGTCGACCCATGCGGCGATGGCCGCGGCGTTGGCGTCTGCGCGCCCCACCAGCGCCTTCAGGCCGCCGAGGCTTTCGGCCCATTGCAGGGCGTCCAGATAATCCTCGACGCACAGCATCGACGGCGTGTTGATGGTCGCGCCTTCGAAAATTTCGGAAATCAGCGTACCCTTCTTGGTCAGCCGGAATATCTTCGGCAGCGGCCAGGGTGGTTGATAGCTTTCCAGTCGCTCGACGGCGCGTGGCGAGATGATGAGCATTCCATGCTGGGCTTCTCCGCCCATCACCTTCTGCCAAGAGAAGGTCACTACGTCGAGTTTTGGCCAATCGAGCGCCTGGGCGAATGCGGCCGACGTGGCGTCGCAAATGGTAAGGCCCTCGCGCCGGTAGGCGATCCAGTCCGCGTCTGGCACCCGCACACCCGACGTCGTGCCGTTCCAGGTGAAGATCACGTCGCGGGAGAAGTCGGCCGCGCTCAAATCGGGAAGCTCGCCGTAACCGGCCTCGATCACGCGGACATCCTGCAGCTTTAGCTGCGAGACGATGTCGGTGGCCCAGCCCTTCCCGAAACTCTCCCAGGCGAACACGTCGACGCCGCGCGGCCCAAGCAGCGACCACAACGCCATTTCCATGGCTCCGGTGTCGGATGCCGGCACGACGCCTATGAGATAATCGTCGGGCACGCCCAGTAGATCCCGCGTTTGGTCAATCGCGCGTTTCAGCTTCGCCTTCGCCGGCGAAGCTCGGTGCGACCGGCCAAGCGTGGCATTCTGTAAATTGTCGAGGGAATATCCAGGCCGTTTGGAGCACGGGCCCGACGAAAAACAAGCGTTCGATGGCCGCGTTCCGGGCCGCGTCTGGTCGTTCATGAAAGTCTACCCTTACAGATAGCCGCCCCTCGTTGGGGAGGGGTGTCCCGCGGAGCGCTATAGATGGAGCGCGACACCGAGTCAACGGACATCAAGCCCGCGGCGCAGACGGGTCTACCCACAAAGAAGAAGGCGGGCTAAGCCCGCCTTGAAGTCTTGGGGTGCAGTTGGTGGTGGGTTGGTGGTTATTGGAGCTCAATAAAGCTCATATCGAAGTCCGATACGAAATTGATGCGCTTGAATGTTGTCGACATCGAGCGCGGACCACGTGCCGTCGACCGTGGCATCCGTCTCGGCGTCTCCCATGTAGAGGAAGCGGTAGCCCGCATCGAGCATCAAGCCCTCGTGGAAGCTCCAGCTCACACCGGCCATCAGGGCGGCGGCAAGCTGAATGTCGTTGTCGCCTGGACTGGTGGTGCCGGTTGGCGGACAGGGACAGGCGAAGATGATGTCGCGCGTACCCGTCTCATGATTGGCAAAGCCCACGCCCGCGCCGATATAGGGCGTGAAGAGCTCGCGCGGCAGAACGTCATAATAGATGTTCGCCAGACCGACGAGGCTTCCGATATCGACGCTATGCATCGATTCGGTTGCCGCCTCGACGCCCTTGAAATCGGTGTCGAACATATATTCCAAGGTGAGGTCGCCGCGAACGTGTTCGCCGAAGTAATAGCCGATGCCGCCGCCGGCGCCCCAGGAATTATCCAATTCTTCCTGATAGAAATCGCTGGTCGCGTCCGACGCCCTGGGATCGTTGAAAAACGAAAAATCGAGGTCGCCGCGGAAATACCACTTCACCACATCCGGAATGGGAACGGGTGCCGGCACGGGCACGGGATTGTAGATCTCGGGCGCCGCCCCTTTGTAGACCGGATATGCGGGAGGAGCGGGATATGCGGGAGGAGCGGGATACGAGAGGCCGCCGCCGGCCACGGCTGGGATCGGCATTACCGCAATGACAGCGGCAAAGGTAGCCGAGCGTCGCAGAAGTCCCATAATTCACCCCTGAATTTGCCCACCGGGTCCCGCAAGGACTTTATGGTTGCTGAACCCTTAAGGCTGTCTCGATTTGAGACTATGGGGCTGATTATTTAAAAGAAGCTTAATCGGACCCGGCGTGGCAGCTCATCGAGCCCCCATACGGACGGAATGCGACCCCGGCGACACCTTTGATCGGCGGGCACAAGGAGGCGTCCGTCAAACCCGATGAAGCTGGGGCCGGTGTGGTTTTGGTGGCCCGGCGCGGCGACCTTGTCTATGCCGCGGCGCGTTTTAGAGCATCGACGATATTCGCGACGACCGAGCCCACGAGCAACTCGTCCTCGCCTTCCGCCATGACGCGAATGACGGGTTCGGTCCCGGATGGCCTGATGACCAGGCGGCCCGACTTGCCCAATTTGTTTTTTCCGTCGTCGATTACCTGAAGGACGTTCCTGTCCTCCAGCGGCTTGCCGTTCTTGTAGCGAACGTTCTGCATGATTTGCGGCAGCGGCACGAAACGGTTGCAGACTTCACTCACCCTCTTGCCGCTGGAGGTAACGACGGCCAAAACCTGAAGCGCCGTCACGAGGCCGTCGCCGGTGGTCGTGAAGTCGGACAAAACGATATGACCCGACTGCTCTCCGCCGATGTTGTAGCCGTGCTTGCGCATATATTCGACGACATATCTGTCGCCGACGGGCGTGCGGACGAGGCCGAGACCGAGTGTGTCGAGATAGCGTTCGAGCGCCAAATTCGACATCACCGTCGCAACCACCCCACGGGCCGCCAGACGGCCCCGGTTCAACCAAAACTCGGCCACCACCGCCATTAGTTGATCGCCGTCGATCAGCTTTCCGGTCTCGTCGCAGATCAACACCCGATCCGCGTCGCCGTCGAGGGCGATGCCGATATCGGCACGGACCTCACGAACCTTGGCGCAGAGCGCCTCGGGCGCGGTCGAGCCGCAATCCTTGTTGATGTTGAACCCGTTGGGTTCGACCCCCATCGAGATCACTTCGGCACCCAGCTCCCAAAGGGCGAGCGGTGCCACCTTGTAGGCGGCGCCGTGAGCGCAATCGACGACCACCCTGAGACCGTCGAAGCGAATGTTGCGGGGCAGCGTGCGTTTGGCGAATTCGATATAGCGCTCCTGAGCGCTGTCGATGCGTTTGGCGCGTCCGATTCGCTCGGGAACAGCCAGCAGCGCATTCATGTCTTCCGACATCACCCCTTCGATGGCGAGTTCGGTGTCGTCGTCGAGCTTGTAGCCGTCCGGCCCAAAGAGTTTGATGCCATTATCGGAATAGGGATTGTGCGAGGCCGAAATCATCACTCCGAGGTCGGCCCTCAATGATCGGGTCAGCATCGCCACCGCGGGCGTGGGCATGGGACCTAGCTGGAAGACGTCCATGCCGACCGACGTGAAGCCGGAAACCAGCGCGGATTCGATCATATAGCCTGAAAGCCGCGTATCCTTGCCGATGACGACGCGATGGCGATGCTCGCCATTGGTGAACAGCTTGCCAGCCGCCATTCCCACCTTAAGGGCGACTTCCGCCGTCATGGGATGGGCGTTTGCCCGACCGCGTATGCCGTCGGTACCGAAAAACTTTCGCGACATTTAGTCCCCGTTCACACGATCCAATTCAGTACCCCAAATCATATTGCCCGCACCGCCTATCGCGCCGGTACGGGACCGTCATTATGCGGTCACTCTAGGCGTAAAGGTTTTCAAAAAATGTAAGCAAAAATTACACCACTTCACTGCGGCGGAAGAGCGGCCGCGTAGATTTCATCTAAGTCTTTGTTCCAACCTCTACTTTTCCGGAAATCGCCGCTTGCCAGACGCTGCGGGCCTGGGCCGTCTCGGATACGTCGTGCACGCGCACCAATTGCACGCCTTGGGCCATGGCGGCGAGTGCCGCCGCCACCGACCCGCACACGCGCTGCAGCGGATCCCTCTCGCCCGTCAGGGCGCCGATGAAGCTCTTGCGCGAGGCGCCCACCATCAATGGGACGCCTAATCCATGAAACAGACTAAGCCCCGCGAAAAGGTCGAGATTGTGCTCCAGTCGTTTGCCGAATCCTATTCCAGGGTCGGCGATCAGCCGACCGCTCGAGATGCCGGCTGCTGCGCACGCGGCAATTCGCGACGCCAGATAGTCGTAAACCTCCAGCACGACATCATCGTAGACGGGCTCGTCCTGCATCGTTTTCGGGTCGCCCTTGGCATGCATCAGAACCACCGGAAGATCGCACTTCGCGACCACTGCCATGCTTTCGGGATCGAAGGTCAGCGCCGAGACGTCATTGATCATACGCACGCCTGCTCGCTCCGCCGCCACCATGACGCGGGCCTTGCGCGTGTCGATCGAAATCCGTGTCGGGCTCCCCTTAAGGCCCTCTACGACGGGGAGGACGCGCTCCAACTCATCTTCGGAATTGACCGGATCGGCACCGGGGCGGGTAGATTCGCCGCCGATATCGACGATATCGGCGCCTTCGAGCGTCAATTGCGCGGCGCGCGAAATCGCCTGCTCCGTCCAGTCGTAAAGTCCGCCATCGGAAAAGCTGTCGGGTGTGACGTTGACGACACCCATGATTTTGGGCGCATCGAAGGAAAGGCCAGCGAGGCGCGACCGCGGTCTTTTCAAGCGCTCCAAGGTCTCGACGATCGCCGGTTCCTTCGCTTGATCGAGATCGCGATAGCTTCTCGTCTCTTGGCGCCGTGCTGAGCTCGAACCAGAAATGATGCGCGCGGCCGGGAAGCCGATCGCGCCACCGGCGAGTGCGCCCGCGTCCTCCTGGCTTATCGCCGCCCGCGCCACCTCGCCATAGAGCAGACCGACGGGATGCAGATAGGGCCCATCCCCCATATCAATCGACCTTCGTCCTTCACAAAGAAAAGGAGCGGTGCAACGCCACCGCTCCTCATGACTGGATTACCGGGTCGCGGTCACCCGCGCCCTCCGCGGCACCCTATGTCTGCGGTTGGGGCTCCATGCCGCCGGCCTCCGGTTCATCGCCCCGCTTGCGCCGACCCTTGGTCTTTCCGGCGCTCGGCACGGCCGAACGGATCGGCCCGGGCTCGTCCATGACGTCGCTGTCATCCCGGATCGGCGGTTTGCCATTGAGCAGGTCCTTGATCTCGCTGCCGGTCAGCGTCTCGTATTCGAGCAAGCCCTTGGCGATCGTGTGAAGCTGCTTCTTGTGCTTGGCGATGACCGTCTTCGCCGTTTCATAGCCCTCATCGACAAGTCGATGGATTTCATCGTCAACGAGTTTTTGGGTCACGTCGGAGAGGTTCTGGGTTCTGGTGACCGAGTGTCCCAGAAACACCTCGTCCTCGTTGTCGCCATAAGCCAACGGTCCGAGCTTGTCGCTCATGCCGTACTGAGTCACCATGGCGCGCGCGAGATTCGTCGCCATCTTGATGTCGGACGATGCGCCGGAGGTCACTTTCTCGTGGCCAAATATGAGCTCCTCGGCAACCCGCCCCCCCATGGCAACGGCCATGTCGGCCTTCATTTTCGCGCGTGTCATCGACAGCT
>CAYVYD010000168.1:0-6017 GCA_964454415.1 uncultured Hyphomicrobiaceae bacterium
GGGGCACGATTTCCCCAACATGGTCGGCGTGAACCCCAAGCCCATCGACAACCAGGTGCGGCGCCTGCTGCCCGCTTATGTGACGATGGGCACGGGCGACATGGGCGAGATGGGCAAGCACGTCCAACACATGGACGTGCCGGAGAACAGCATCGCGATGGCCGGCGCGGCCGGTCCCCACGGCTATATCGACATGGGCGGGATGTTCACCGTCCTGAAGGTTCGCGAGGGGTTGAAGGATTACCGCGATCCGGGTTGGTATGTCCCGCCCGGCGACACCATGGCCCGGCCCGCGACGGCGGCCGAATTGAAACGGGACGGCATCGAGACCTGACGAAGGGAGATGTGAAGACCATGAACAAGACGTCGTTCGTCCTGCTGGCCGCGGCCGTGGCCCTGGGGCTCGCCGTCGCCTATTTCGGGAGCGGCGGCGGTTCCCCCGGCGCCGTCAAGGCGCCCGCCTCGTTCTCGCCGGAGGCGCAACTGGGCCACGGGCTCTTCGACAAGAACTGCCGGACGTGCCACGGCGCGAACGCCGCCGGCACCGTCAACGGGCCGCCACTGGTGCACAAGATCTACGAGCCGAGCCACCATTCGGACAAATCCTTCCACCGCGCGGTGCGCAACGGGGTTCAGCCGCATCACTGGCAGTTCGGCCAGATGCCGCCGCTTGATCATGTTGAACCAAAGCAGGTGGATTTGATCATCCGTTATGTGCGAGAACTGCAGCGCGCCAACGGCATCTTCTGATCTCTCCGATAATCCCCATATTGGTTGGGGGAACAACGCTTTTCAGCCCAGCGAGGTTCTATGCGTCAGCATTCCAAACTCCTCCTCGCCGCGCCCCTGGCCGGCGCGGTCGCGCTTCTCAGCCTCACCATTCCGCCGGCGGTCGCCCACAAGGGGGCCACGGGCGTGGTGAAGCAGCGCATGGACGTGATGAAGTCCTTCGGCGACGCCATGAAGGCGATCAAGAAGATGCTCGACGGCGAGATGACTTACGACGCAGCCAAGGTGAGGAAGGCCGCCGGCGTCATCAAGGCGCATGGTGGCGAGGCGCTCACCAAGCTATTCCCCAAGGGAAGTTTGCAGAAGCCGACGGAGGCCAAGCCCGAAATCTGGCAAAACTGGACCGAGTTCGAGGCCGACGCCACGCGTCTGAAGGACTATGCCGAGGCGCTCGAGGTGGTGGCCGCGCGCAAATCGGAGGAGGCCGAGGCTTCCGGCATGATCGCGACCATGAAGGGAAGCGACATCACCGAAGGCGGCTGGCCGAGCGCCGCCGAGCTCAAGCAGATGCCGCCCCAGGCGGTTTTTATGGCGCTGGGCAAGACCTGCAAGAGCTGTCACGAGTCCTTCCGCCAGAAGAAGGACGAGCACGACCACGAAGGTCACGCGCATGACGAGCACGGTGACGGCGATCACGATCACGAAGAACACGCGCGGGATGAGCACGCCCATTAGCGCCGCCGCCTTGCCGACGGCTATGGCCTGAGTCCGGCCGCCAGGGCCTCATCGGCGCCGCGAAAAGCGGGCGTTGAGCAGGCCGGCCGGCCCGATTTGCGGCTCGAATAGCTCTTTTGTCCATTCAAGCCATCGGTCCCCGGTTGCGGCCGGGGCGGCGATGCGCCGCCGCCGCTCACCTCAAAAAGAAACCCGGCGCGGGAGCGCACGCTTGCGGCCGGCGTCGGCAAGCGGCTCCACGCGGCGGAGAGTGCGGCGGCATCCCCCCTTGAGTTCTTGCGATCATTGGGAAGCGTTTGTACGCTCGACGTCCGTCAGTCGCGGCGACAAGAAGAAAGGCAGCGCCTGTGCAGTACAAGGACGGCCTCACCGAGGCCATCGGCAACACGCCGCTGATCAAGCTGAAAAAAGCCTCGGAGGAAACCGGCTGCACGATCCTCGGCAAGGCCGAGTTCGCCAATCCGGGCCAATCGGTCAAGGACCGCCCCGCGCGGCAGATGGTGCTCGAGGCGGAGGCGCGCGGCGAGCTGGAGCCCGGCGGCCTGATCGTCGAGGGAACGGCCGGAAATACCGGCATCGGCCTCGCGCTTGTCGCCAATGCGCGCGGCTACCGCTCGCTGATCGTCATTCCCGATACCCAAAGCCAGGAGAAAAAGGACACGCTCCGCCTGTGCGCCGCCCAGCTCGTCGAGGTCCCCGCGCTTCCCTACAAGGACCCCAACAACTATCAGCATGTCGCCCGGCGCATGGCCGAGGAACTCGCCAGATCAGAGCCCCACGGCGTGCTGTTCGCCGATCAATGGAACAACATGGACAACCGCAAGGCCCATTACGTTTCTACCGGTCCTGAGATCTGGGAGCAGACGGGAGGCGGAGTCGACGGGTTCATCTGCGCCGTAGGCACGGGCGGAACGCTTGCCGGCGCCTCGACGTTTCTCATCGAGAAGAACCCGGACGTGGTCATCGGCTGCGCCGATCCGAGAGGTGCCGCCATGTACAACCTCTTCACCAGCGGCGAGGCCAAGGCGACCGAGGGCGGGTCGATCACGGAGGGCATCGGCTTGGGCCGCGCCACCTGCATCGTCGAGGACGTCAGGGTGGATCATGCCTATGTGATCCCCGACGAAGAGGCTCTGCCGATCATCTTCGATCTGTGCCGCCACGAGGGTCTGGTGCTTGGCGGCTCGAGTGGCATCAACGTCGCCGGCGCCGTCCGGCTCGCCAAGGAGATGGGGCCCGGCCACACCATCGTCACCATCCTCGCCGATTATGGGAACCGGTATCAGAGCAAGCTCTTCAATCCCGATTTTCTCGAGCAGAAAGGCTTTGCCGCCCCCGACTGGCTGAAGCCCGGCGCGCCGCCCGTTCCGATCGCCTTCGTATGAGGGGCCGCATCGCGGGCGCGCCGTGGCCAAACTCTCGATAACGACCGCCAACCGTGGGGTGGCGGCGATGGAGGGACGATGAGGAGGAGATGGAGTCGATGACGGACGATTCGAAGGCGTGGCTCGTCGAGACGGAGTGGCTGGCGGAGCGTTTGAGCGCGCCTGATCTGGTGGTGCTGGATGCCACCTGGCATTTCGAAAAGGGGCGTAACGCCTATCAGGAATATCTCAACGAGCGCATTCCGGGCGCGCTCCATTTCGATATCGACGAGATCGCCGACACGGAATCTCCCCTCCCCCACATGCTCCCCAGTCCCGAGAAATTTTCCTCGCGGATGCGCAAGATGGGGATCGGCGACGGCATGCGCATCATCGTCTACGACACCTTCGGCATGTTTTCGGCGGCGCGGGCGTGGTGGATGTTCCGGGTCATGGGGGTGGACGACGTGGCGGTCCTGAACGGCGGTCTGCCGAAATGGAAATCCGAAGGGCGTCCCCTCGAGGACGGCCCCCCGGCCCACCGCAGCGAGCGGCATTTCACGGCGCGGCGCAACGTCGATCTGGTGCGCGAGCGCGCCGATATCGAGGAGGTCGTCAAGGGCGACACGGCCATGCTGATCGACGCGCGAGCGCCCGGCCGTTTTTCCGGCAGCGAACCGGAGCCGCGCGAGGGCATGCGCTCGGGCCACATTCCAGGCTCCCTCAATGTTCCCTACAAGACGCTGTTGAACGAGGACGGGACGGTCAAGTCCGAGCCCCAGCTGCGGGCGATCTTCGACGCCGCCGGCGTCGATTTCTCGCGGCCCCTCGTCACCACCTGCGGATCGGGCGTCACCGCGGGCATTCTGGCGCTGGCGCTCGCCGTCCTCGGCCACAAGCGTACCGCCCTCTATGACGGCTCGTGGAGCGAATGGGGCGCGGACGCATCGCTTCCCATGGAAACGGGCCCCTAAGGGCCTTTTCAGCCCCCCCTGGGCACGGCGCCCTATTGCGGGACCTCTATTGCGGGACCTCTATTGCAGGATCTGGCCGAGGAACGCCTTGGTGCGCTCCTCGCGCGGGCTGGAAAAGAACGCTTCCGGCTCGTTCTCCTCGACGATCTCGCCCCCGTCCATGAAGATCACGCGGTCGGCGACCTCGCGCGCGAAGCCCATTTCGTGGGTGACGACGATCATCGTCATGCCGTCGCGGGCGAGATCGACCATCACGTCGAGCACCTCCTTGATCATCTCGGGATCGAGCGCGGAGGTGGGCTCGTCGAACAGCATCACCTTGGGGTTCATGCAGAGCGCGCGGGCGATGGCGACACGCTGCTGCTGGCCGCCGGAGAGCTGGCCAGGATATTTGGCCGCCTGATCGGCTATGCGTACCCGTTTCAAATAGGTCATGGCGAGGCGCTCGGCCTCCGCCCGCGCCACGCCGCGCGCCCAAATCGGTCCCAGCGCGCAGTTCTCGAGGATCGAGAGATGCGGGAACAGGTTGAAGTGCTGGAAAACCATGCCGACCTCGCGGCGGATCTCGTGGATCCGCTTGACGTCGTCGGTAAGCTCGACGCCGTCGACGATCACGCTCCCCTGTTGATGCTCCTCGAGCCGGTTGATGCAACGGATCAGCGTCGATTTGCCTGACCCCGAGGGGCCGCAAATCACGATGCGCTCGCCCGCCGTCACCGTCAGATTGACGTCGTTGAGCACGTGGAAGCCGCCGAACCACTTGTGCATGTGGCGGATTTCGATCATCGGCTCGCCGACCGCGCGGCGCTTTTTGCGAGTCGTTTCCGCCATCAAGCCCGCTCCGTTGCCACCCGGTTTCATCCGCCCGCGTTGGCGTCCGGCCACCACAGGCGAACGGCGCCGCCGCGCCTTACCGGAACGGCGGAGCGTAGTGCAGTCCGTCGGCGTTCCAAAGGTCGTTGATGCCGCGCGCGATCTTCAAGGGCGAGTCCTGACCGAGGTCGGCCTCGAAGATCTCGCCGTAATTGCCGACCTGCTTGACGATTTGATAGGCCCAGCCGTCGTCGAGCCCCAACTGGCCGCCAAGCGCCTCCTCGCTCCCCAGGAAGCGCCGGATCCGGGGGTCGGACGATTGCTTCATCTGATCCACATTGGCGCGGGTCAGATGCAACTCCTCCCCCTCGATCAGCGCGAACAGCGTCCACTTCACGATGTCGAACCATTGATCGTCGCCCTGCCGGACCGCGGGGCCTAAGGGTTCCTTGGAGATCACCTCCGGCAGGACCAGGTGGTCGTCGGGCTTGGCGAGGCGCAGACGCAGGCCGTTGAGCCGCGAACTGGCGGCGGAAACCACGTTGCAGCGCCCGATCTCGTAGGCTTGCAGCATTTCCTCGGTGGTCTCCAGGACGATCGTCTCGTGGGGCAGACCCTTGGAGCGGAAGAAGGTGGCGACGTTGGGTTCCGATCCCGTCTCCTTCTGCACGCAGACGGTGGCGCCGGAAAGCTCGAGCGCGCTCGATATGCCCAGAGTCCGCGGCACCAGGAACACCTGGCCGTCATAGAACAGAACACCGGCGAAATTGATCCCGGCCCCGGCATCGGCGGCGAAGGTCAAGGGCGTGTTGCGGGCGAGCACGTCTATGCGGCGGGCGCGGAGGGCTTCGAACGCCTCGTCGGCGGCGAGCGGAACGAACTCGACCCTGGCGGGATCGGCAAAAATGGCGGCGGCGGCGGCGCGGCAAAAGTCGATGTTGAGCCCCTTCCAGCCGCCGGCCTCATCGGCGCTCGAAAACCCCGGCAAATCGCCGCTCACGCCGCAGCGCACCGTGCCCCGGGCGCGCACGTCGTCCAAGGTTCCGGCGCCGGCGCGCAGCGGCAGGAGGCCCAGCAGCGCGACGGCTAGCTCCAGGCAAACCCTGCTCATCGACCTCTTCACGAATCCCCCGCGCCACGATGCTTTTTGCACTAGAACTCCCCATTCCGTGCCGAACGCCGTTCCCTCGATAGTCCCGACTTGCCGTGGCGAACGGCAGAATATAGCAAAGCCGCGGACCGTATGACCGGGTATGGCGCGCGCGGTGGATCTATCAGATGAAATTCGGCTCACCCATGTCAAGCGAGCTCTGGGAAAGCCCATTGCAAGGCTTGACGGAAGCGCGACGATTGGTCAAACCGGCTGACGAAGGGGCAAAAATGAACAAACCGCGCGACCGTT
>CAYVYD010000169.1:0-5975 GCA_964454415.1 uncultured Hyphomicrobiaceae bacterium
TCTCGACGCGGCAGACCTGGAGCTTGTCGGCGTCGGGATGGGGCTCGGCGCTCAGCACCTCGGCCACCACGAAACCCTCGAGCGCGGCGGCCGGATCGGCGACCTCCTCGACCTCGAGGCCGATCAGGGTGAGCTTGTCGAGGATCTCCTCGAGGCTGGCGTCGGTCTCCAGATGGTCCTCGAGCCAGGCGAGGGTGAACTTCATCGCCGCGCCGCCTTCCCGCCGCCGGCGGCCGCCAGATAGACCGCGATCGCGGCGAAGGCGTAGACGGCGTTGAGGGCGAGCACCAGCCCCCAAGGGGCGCCGGAGCCGAACGCCAGCTTGGCCAGCAGCGACGGGATCGCCGTCAGCAGCAGACCCGCCACGACCAGCGCCGCCCGGCGCTCGATCAGGGCGAGGGCCGCGGGGATCAGCGCGGCGACGGCGATTGCCACGCCATAGCGCCCCGGCGCCAGCGCGAGCGCGAGCTTGTCCGCGCCCAGCACCGCAGCGATCGCCAACGTGTTAATGAGCGTGCCGGCGATTCCCGCCAGCACCACTGCGACCACCGTGCGCTGCGTCACCTTCACGGCGAAAGCCCTCCCGAAAGGGTCGGCACGTCGAGCGCGCCGAAGCCGTAATGCATGAGCCAATCGAGATCGGCGGCGAAGAAGGCGCGCAAATCCGGCATGCCGTATTTCAGCATCGCCAAGCGGTCGACGCCGACGCCGAAGGCGAAACCCTGATAGGTGCGCGGATTGAGGCCGACATTCTCGAGCACGTTGGGGTGCACCATGCCGCAGCCCAGGATCTCGAGCCACTCCTCGCCCTGGCCGATTCGCAGCTCCTCGCCGACCTTGGCGTAGCCGATATCGACCTCGAGGCTGGGCTCGGTGAACGGGAAGTGGCTCGCCCGGAACCGCATCTTGACCTCCTCGACCTCGAAGAACGCCTTGCAGAACTCCTCCAGCGTCCATTTGAGGTGGCCCAGATGGGTCTCCTGGTCGATCACCAGCCCCTCGACCTGGTGGAACATCGGCGTGTGGGTCTGGTCGGAGTCGCAGCGGTAGACCCGGCCCGGCGCGATGATCCGAATCGGCGGCTTGACCTCGCGCATGGTGCGGATCTGCACCGGGCTGGTATGGGTGCGCAAGAGCGGGCGCGAGCCGTCGGCGCGCTCGGCGAAATAGAAGGTGTCGTGCTCCTGGCGCGCGGGATGCTCGGGCGGGATGTTGAGGGCGGTGAAGTTGTTCTCGTCCGATTCGATGTCCGGGCCCTCGGCCACCGAGAAGCCCATGTCGGCGAAGATTTCGGCAAGCTCGTCCAGCACCTGGCCGATCGGGTGGATGCGGCCCGCGGCGAGCGGCCCGGGGCGCACGGGAAGCGTGATGTCGGCCTCCTCCCCGGCGAGCCGGCCGGCGAGGCTTTCCTCCTCGAGCGCCGCCTTGCGCAGCGCCAGCGCGCCGCCGACCCGCTCCTTGACGCCGTTGACCGCCTGGCCGAAGCTCTTGCGCTCTTCCGCCGGCATCTCGCCCAAGCCCTTCATCAGGCCGCTGACGGAGCCCTTCTTGCCGAGCGCCTTGACGCGCACGGCCTCGAGCGCGGCGAGATCGGCGGCCGCCTCAACCTCCGCGAGAAGTTCAGATTCGAGCTGTTTCAAGTCAGCCATGCCCGTTCCCTCAAGGGTCAATGCAACCAACCCTCAAGTCCGCTGAGCCGCGCGGGACGCCGGTCACTTGAGGGCGGCTTGCGCCTGATCCACCAGCGACTTGAAGGCCTCGGGCTCGTGCACGGCGATATCGGCCAGCATCTTGCGGTCGATCTCGACGCCGGCGCGGCCGAGGCCGTTGATAAATCGCCCATAGGTGAGGCCGTGCTCGCGGGCGGCCGCGTTGATGCGCTGGATCCACAGCGCCCGGAACACGCGTTTTCTCTGCTTGCGGTCGCGATAGGCGTATTGGCCGGCCTTTTCGACCGCCTGATTGGCGACGCGGAAGGTGTTCTTGCGCCGGCCGTAATAGCCCTTCGCGCGGTTGATGACCTTACGGTGCCTGGCGTGGCTGGTAACGCCGCGTTTCACACGGGACATGATCCTGCTCCAAGACTTGTCGGATAACGCCGGTTTCGGCCGCTCAGCGGCTATAGGGGAGGAACTGGCGCACGATGCGCGCGTCCTCGTCCGAGAGCACCTTCATGCCCCTGGCGTTGCGGATGAATTTGTTGGTGCGCTTGATCATGCCGTGGCTCTTGCCGGCACCTTGGCATTTGATCTTGCCCTTCGCGGTCACCTTGAAACGCTTCTTGGCGCCGCTCTTGGTTTTGAGCTTGGGCATTTTGCTTCTCCTTCATTCCTCGTGGCGGCTCCGGCGTGGACCGAGATCCGATTTCCTCGCCGCCGCCGGCGCGGGACTCGCAAGTCCGGCGCCCGGAAGCATTGCGAGCCGCCACGGCATGCCCCGCCGGGCGGCTCCTTGAGGCATGGCATATATCGCAAAACCTCATGCCCCCGCAACAACGCCTTTGACCGCCCGTCGCCCCGCCGCTCCAGTTCGGCGGAACGCGTCACCGTCATTGATTTTTTCGCCGATTGCTATGAGAGTGCCCGCGGACGCGGGCGGCCGTCGCGCATGCCCTACCGTCCGAACGCCGGAAACATGGTTCGAGTTGCGGAGGAAATGGTATGCGCAAGTACATAATCGAGCGGGATATCCCCGAGGTGGGCAGCTTCGAGCGTGAACAGTTGCGGGAGGCCGCCCATAAGTCGAACGAGGTGCTGAAACAGCTCGGCTCCGACATTCAGTGGGTCAACTCCTATGTCGCGGGCGACAAGACCTTTTGCGTCTATTTGGCGAAAGACGAGGACATCATCCGCAAACACGCCGAGATCAGCGGCTTTCCCGCGACCAAGATCACCGAAATCCGGAAGATGATCGATCCCACCACCGAGCGGGACTAAGCAGCGAGTCCCGTTTCGCTCACGGCTAATCTCGAGGCTTCGCCTCAAGGCCTCCGCGGGGGCGGCCTAACGGCCGGGCCTCAACGGCCTGCCGCGCTTTGCGCGGAGACCCGGGCGTCAATGGGAGCGCATGGGCAAGAGGCGCGGAGCGCCCCCCGGGTCTCGCCGAAGGCGAACCCGAGGACAGGCCCCGGGCACGACCGGGAATGTAAAAACCAGGCGAGGAGCGCGCCCCCGGGTCTCGCCGAAGGCGAACCCGAGGACAGGCTCCGGGCACGACAGGGACAAAAAAACTAGCGCGGCGCCAGCACCATCACCATTTGCCGGCCCTCGAGCCTGGGCTCGGATTCGACCTTGGCGATCTCTTCCGTCTCGCCCTTGACGCGCTCGAGCAGCTGGACGCCGAGTTCCTGGTGCGCCATCTCGCGGCCGCGGAAGCGCAGCGTCACCTTCACCTTGTCGCCGTGCTCGAAGAAGCGCCGCATGTTGCGCATCTTCACCTCGTAGTCGTGGATGTCGATGTTCGGGCGCATCTTGATTTCCTTCACGTCGAAGGTCTTCTGCTTCTTGCGCGCCTCGGCCGCCTTCTTTTGCGCCTGGTATTTGAATTTCCCCAGATCGAGGACCTTGCAGACCGGGGGATCGGCGTGGGGCGATATCTCCACAAGGTCTAGACCGGCCGCCTCCGCCCGCGCGATCGCCTCCCCGAGGCTCATGGTCCCGAGATTGTCGCCGTCTTCAGCTATGAGTTGAACTTCGGTGGCCTCGATTTCGTCGTTCGATCGAGGTCCCTCCCGCGTGGGCATCGTAGTAGCCCTGATGGGTCGGCGTCCTATCTGCTTGTCTCCCGTCTGCCTCTGCTTGTACCCGCTGCGCTCCAAGCCTGGGCGCCGGCGCCGATACCTGCGCATAGGATTGTGAAGAAGCGCCGTGAAGTCAAGGCGAACGCGCGGCCCCTCGCCTGCTCCCTTTCGCCGCAGGCGCGGGCGCGACCGCCCGCGCCAGGCCGGTTCCCAGCAACTCGTCGTAGACGGCGAGCGTGGCGCGCCGCATGCGCTCGAGCGAAAAGTTCGCGGCCACGTGCCGGCGCGCCCGCGCGCCCATCGCCGCCCGCGCCGCCGGCTTGAGCGCGAGTGCTTGCGCCAGCGCGCCGGCGAGCGCCGCCGCGTCGCCCGGAGCCACCAGCCAGCCGGTCGCCCGACCGGCGCCGACGTGGGGCGTGGCCAGCACCGTCTCCCGCGCCGCGCCGAGGTCGGTGGCGACCACCGGGCAGCCCATCGCCTCGGCTTCCGCAGCCGCCCGCCCGAAGGCCTCGGCCTCGCTCGAGGCGACGACCGCGGCGTGCGCGGCGGCGAAGGCACCCGCCATGTCGCCGCAATGGCCGACCAGCCGCACCACGCGATCGAGGCCGTGGGCGGCGATCAGCGCCTTGAGCTCCGCCGCATAGGCCTCGCGCCCCTGGGGGTCGCCGGCCAGCACGAAGACCGTGTCGGCGAGCCTGCTCCCCTCGGTCAGCCGCCGCGCCGCCTCGATCACCACCCGCTGCCCCTTCCACCCGGTGAGCCGCGCGGCGTGGAGCACGATTCGCGTCTTGGCCCCCACTCCCCAGCTCTTGCGCAAGGCGGCGACGCGCTCGGCCGCGACCGCGGCGGGGTCGAAGGCGGCGAGGTCGACGCCGCGGTGGATGACGCGCAGCCGCTCCTCCGGCGTGCCGTGGCGGACGCGGATCAGCTCGGCGGTGAAGCGCGAATTGGCGATCACCAGGTCGCCCCTCGCCATCACCGAATTGTAGAAATTCTTGAAGGGGAGCTCGGTGCCGTAGGCGCCGTGATAGGTGGTGACGAATGGAACCCCCGCCCGGCGCGCCGCGATCAGCGCGCTCCAGGCGGGCGCGCGGCTCCTGGCATGGAGGAGGCCGACGCCTTCCCTCCCGACGAGGCGCTCGAGCGCCCGGGCGTTGGCCCACATCGCGAACGGGTTCTTGGTCGCGGCCGGAAACGGGATGAGCTCGCCCCCGGCTCCCGCCAATGCCAGGGCGAGCCGGCCGCCTTCGCTCGCCACCAGCGCGCGGGCGCCGGCATCCTTGAGCGCCAGGGCGATCTCCAGCGTCGCCAGCTCCGCGCCGCCGGTATCGAGCCGGGGGATGATCTGCAGGATGGTGGCGGCGGCCAAACCGGTCCTCCTTGGGCGCCGCGAGGGCGACTGGCTTGCGTTGGCGCCCGAGAGCGTACAAGAAATTCCGGACCACATAGCGCGAAAGGGCGCCGCGACATAGCATGACCGATCCGCAACCCCAATTCCTCGAGGTCGAGGGCGAGACCGGCAGCCGCCGCATCGCCTATCTCGAGACGCCCGGCGATCCCGCCAGCGGGCCCGGCGTCGTCTGGTTCGGCGGGCTCAAGTCGGACATGGTGAGCACCAAGGCGAACGCGCTGGCCGACTGGGCCGGGGCCAACGCCAGACCCTATCTGCGCTTCGACTATTCCGGCCACGGGGCCTCGGAGCGCGCCTTCGAGGACTGCGCCATGGGCGATTGGCTGGAGGAGAGCCTGGCGGTGCTCGCCCATGTCTGCCGCGGGCCGCAGATCCTGGTGGGCTCCAGCATGGGCGGCTGGCTCGTGCTGCTGGTGATGCGGGCGCTGGCGCAGCAGAAGCCGTCTCTCCCCTATTCGCTCGCCGGCGCGGTGCTGATCGCGCCCGCCTGGGACATGACCCAATCCCTGATGTGGGACCGCTTCAGCGACGAGGCCCGCCGCGCAATCGACGAGGAGGGCGCCTACCGCCGTCCCTCCGCCTATGGCGACGATCCTTACGTGATCTCTAGAAGACTGATCGAGGAGGGCCGCGCCCACCTCTTCGCGGGCAAGCCCTTCGACCCCGGCGCGCCGCTCCGCGTCATCCAGGGGATGGCCGACCCCGACGTGCCCTACGGGCACGCGCTGGCGCTGATGGACGTGATCGCCCGCGACGACGTGACGCTGACGCTGGTCAAGGACGGCGAGCACCGCATGTCGCGGCCGCAGGACCTGGCGCTCCTGA
>CAYVYD010000170.1:0-2701 GCA_964454415.1 uncultured Hyphomicrobiaceae bacterium
ACGGCTTTCAAGAGGATGAGGAGCGATGGCGGGGCTCGGCTCGAAGAAGGTGATCTACGCCGCGCTCGCGGGCAACAGCCTGATCGCCGTCACCAAATTCGTGGCCGCCTCGATCACCGGCTCCTCCGCCATGCTGTCGGAGGCGGTGCATTCGGTGGTGGACACCGGCAACCAGGGCCTGCTGCTCTACGGCATCGCCCGCGCCAAGCGCCCGCCGGATGCGCGTCATCCCTTCGGTTACGGCGCCGAGGTCTATTTCTGGAGCTTCGTGGTCGCGATCCTGATCTTCGGGCTGGGCGCGGGAATATCCGCCTATGAGGGCGTGCAGAAGCTGATCCACCCCCATCCGATCACCGATCCGTTGATCAATTACGCGGTGCTGGCCCTGGCCATGGCCTTCGAGGCGGCGGCGTGGTTCATCGCCTACCGCGAATTCGGCAAGGCGCGCGGCGATTTCGGCCTGTTCGAGGCGGTGCGCCGCTCGAAGGACCCGACCATATTCACGACGCTGTTCGAGGACACCGCCGCCATGGCGGGGCTGGTGGCGGCCGGGATCGGCATCGCCGCGGTCGACCTCTACGGCCTGGAATGGGCCGACGGCGCCGCCTCGATCGCGATCGGGCTGCTCCTGGCCGGGACGGCGGCGCTGCTCGCTTACGAAACCAAGGGGCTCTTGATCGGCGAGGCGGCGAGCCGCAAGGTGACGGACGGCGTGCGGCTGATCGTCTCGCGCGAGGAGGAGGTGATCAACCTGAACGAGCTGCGGACCATGCATCTCGCGCCAAACGAGATCCTGCTGGCGCTCAGCCTCGATTTCCGCGACGACGTCCCGGCCGGCCGCGTGGAGGCGACGATCCAGGAGATCGAGGAGGAGATCAAATCGCGGTTCCCCGAGATCACGCGGCTGTTCATCGAGGTGCAGTCGGAGCGCGCCCACGAGCGCGCCGCCCGGCAGGAGCAGCGCCGTCTGCGGACGCTCGAGCAAGAGTGAGCGGCTGCACGCGGGCATGTAGAGGCCGGGCGCCTTCTCCACGACCGCCGCGCATTTTGATTCCAGCCTTGGCGGGAATGTCGAAGCGTGGTGTGCCCTGGTGGGGACAGGCTCAAGGGGTAATGCGGATTACCCCGCCGGCAAGCCGCAGCGCCTTGCCCGGACGTGTTCCGGGCATCCAATCGGGTGTGGTCCAGACCGGACAGCCGCGTGGGCCGTTGCCGCCCTAATGGACCCCTGGGACAAGCCGAGGGGCGACGATAAGGCAACCGGCGCCTTTCCGGCGTTTTTCCAGCCGTCATGCCCGGACGTGTTCCGGGCATCCATAACCTCCCTTGGCGCGGACCGGAGCCTCCGTGGTCATGGATCACCGGCACGAGGCCGGTGACGACGGGGGACTGGAGCGGGCACATCAGCGACGGCGGCGCGTCTTTTCCATCGCAACCGCCCAATTGGCGCCCGCTTTAGCGGTGACGGGCTCGCCCAGCCGAGCCGGCCAGACGGAGCGCCGGGACGGCAATACGGTTTACCGATTGCTAAAGGCTTGGCGTCACAATTCCATGAGTGGAGTGGGGGCCATGTTCGAAGATACCGATTTTGAACGCACCATCGAGCTCGGCGAGCGCTCGCTCGGCTATCTGAAAGCCTACGAAACCCCCGCCACGCCGAGGAATTACGAGCTCCTATACGCCTTCGCCGCCGGCCATTACCGGGAGCTCAGCGCCGCGATACGCAGGGTCGTCACCGATCTGGGAAGAATCGGCGCCGCCGAGGCCGACCGTCTCTACACCCGCTTTCTCTCGCCCCTTCGCCTAGGCAACAAGCTGGAGGATCTCGGCGCCGACTTCAGCCGCGAAATGAACAACGTGGCCGGCCATCTCCACGCCAGCGCAGACGCCATCGACAGCTATGCGGGCTCGCTCGACCGGATCGGCGAGGAGTCGGGCCGGGTATCCTCGCCCAACGAAATCGCCCTGCTGTCGCGGCGCCTCGGCACCGAGACGCGGCGGATGCTAAACGACCAGAAGATGCTCAAGGAGCACCTGGCGCTCTCCATCGGCCAGATCGAGGATCTCCGGCATCAGATCGAATATCTCCGCGCCGAAACCTCCAAGGACCTGCTCACCAATATCGCCAACCGGGACTATTTCGAACACGTCCTCGATCACGCGATGGCGGAGGCGGACCAGACCGGAGCGGAACTGAGCCTTCTGTTCGCCGATATCGACGGCTTGAAGGCGATCAACGAGCGCTTCGGACGTGCGGTCGGCGACGCCGTGCTTCGGCTGGTGGCGCGGACCATCAAGGCCAATATCAAGGGCGGCGACACCCTCGCCCGTTTCGGCGGCGACGAATTCGCCGTCATCCTTCCCGACACCAACGAGGACCAGGCGCGCGCCGTGGCGGAAAACATCCGCGCCGTGATCGAGGCGAAATGCCTGGTCAGAAAGTCGACCAACGAGCGGTTCGGCAGCGTCACCATATCGGTCGGCCTGACGCAATATCGCCAAGGCGACAGCCACGATTCCATCGTGCTGCGCACCGACGCGCTGCTCTACGCCGCCAAGAAGGCGGGGCGCAACTGCGTGAAATACCGTCTCAAGGAGAGCGAGCAACTCGCCCGCGAGGCCTGCTAGCCCCAGGGACCGCGGCGGCGCTCGATCTCGAAGGGCCGCGAGCGCGGCTTCTGCAGCAGCGGCACGCCCCTTT
>CAYVYD010000170.1:2801-5972 GCA_964454415.1 uncultured Hyphomicrobiaceae bacterium
AGCCCCGCGACGAGATAGAAGAGGACGAAGCGGGCATGGCCCATGGAATCCTCCACATTGTCGCCGAAGATCCACAGGAACAGCATGTTGCCCGCCAGGTGCAGCAGGCCGCCATGCATGAACATGGAGGAGAACACCGTCGTCCAGGCGGGCGCGGCGGCGATCTCGGGCGGCAACGCCGCCACGCCGAACAGCCGCGCCGGAATCATGCCGAAGCCATAGATGGCGGCCCTCTCCCCTTCGGCGCCCAGCGAAAGCTGCAGGAGATAGACCAGGACGCAGGTGGCGATCAACGACCAGGTCGCGACCGGGGCGAGCCGGCTGGGGTTGTCGTCGGAAACGGGAAACATCGCTTCCGACTATGGCCCGGACCGGGGCGGCAGAAAAGCGGTGGTTTCGGCGGGGCCGGCCGGGCGTCCGCGGCCCGGCTCAAACGCGCCAGAAAACCGGCGTCAGCAGCACCAGGACGGTGAACAGTTCCAGCCGGCCGAGCAGCATGGCGAAGGAGAGGATCCATTTGGCGGCGTCTGGCAGCGGCGCGAAGCTGCCGACCGGCCCGACGATCGGCCCAAGGCCCGGACCGACATTCGACATCGCCGTCACCGTGGCGGACATCGCCGTCAACGGGTCGAGGCCGAGGGCGTTGAGCAGCGCCGCGATGACGAGAAAGGAGAGCAGATAGAGGAAGAAGAACCCCATCACCGCGCGCGCCACCCCGCCCGCCAGCGGCTTGCCGTTGTAGCTCTCGGTGAACACGCCGCTCGGCCAGATCATCGTCTTCACCCGCATCCGCACCGCCTTGTAGATGACCTGCAGGCGGAAGATCTTGATGCCGCCCGAGGTGGAGCACTGGCAGCCGCCGATGAAGGTCAATACGAAGAACAGGCTCACCGCCATGCTGCTCCAATTGTCGTAGGCGGTGGTCGCGTAGCCGGTGGTGGTGATGATCGAGACGACGTTGAAGGCGATGGTCAGCAGCCGCTCGGGCGCGGGCTCGGGCGGCGTCGTGCGGTAGGCGATCCAGGCGAGGGCGACGAACACGGCGATGACGACGAAGAACCCCCTCACTTGGGAGCTCGCGACAAGCACGCGGAAATCGCCCTTGAGCGCGCGCACATAGAGCACGAAGGGCAGGCTCGCTAGGCACATGAAGACGATGGCCGCGAATTCTATCCAATTGTTGGAGAAATAGGCGATCGAGGCGTCGTGGGTGGAGAAGCCGCCGGTTGCGAGCGTCGTCATCGAATGGGTGACCGCGTCGAACAGGCTCATGCCGGCCGCGTAATAGGCGAGCGCGCACAGCGCGGTGAGCCCGAGATAGATGAACAACAGCCAGCGGGCGATTTCGGTCGCCCGGGGGAGCACCTTGTCCTCGATCTCGAAGGCCTCGATGCGGAACAGCTGCATGCCTCCCACCTGAAGCATCGGCAGGATGGCGACCGCCATGAAGATGATGCCGAGGCCGCCGGCCCATTGCAGCAGGGCGCGCCACAGCAGGATGCCGGCCGGCGCCTCGTCGAGGCCGGTGATGACAGTCGAGCCGGTGGTGGTGATCGCCGACATCGCCTCGAAATAGGCGTCGGTGAAGCTCAGATCGAGCTGCGACCAGGCGAGCGGCAAGGCGCCGAAGGCGGTCAGCAACACCCAGGCGGCGGCCACCAACAGAAATCCTTGCCGGATCGTCAGATTGGCGCCGTGGCCGCTATTGGCGAAGGCGAGCCCGATGCCGACGAACAGCGTGAAGGCGGCGGAGACCGCGAAGGTCTGCCAATCGGCATCCAGCAGGGCGAGATCGTAGAGCGCCGGCAGCATCATCGCGCAGCCGAGCGTCGCGAGCAGCACGCCGACGACGAGCAGAACGGGTCTGATGTCGATCACGATCGCCTGCCCCTGACCATCCAAGTTGCCGATGCCCCGGCCGGGCCGGATAGAGCGTCCTAGGCCAAATTGGGCGCGAAGGATAGCCGGTTCGCCCGGCACCGCCCGCAACGCCGTGCCGCCACCCCCTTGACGCGCGCGGGCGGACGGACGGACCATTGGCCATGCCACCAAACCAGGCGTCGCAGATGACCGGGAACGGCACGGCAACCAAACGGCGCACCAAGACGCCGCCCAAGACCGAGCGCCCTCGCCTGCACAAGGTGATCCTCGTCAACGACGACTACACGCCGCGCGACTTCGTCGTCACGGTGCTGAAGGCGGTGTTCCACATGAGCGAGGATCAGGCTTACCGGGTGATGATCACGGCCCATCGCCGCGGCGTCTGCGTGGTCGCCGTGTTCACCAGGGACGTCGCCGAGACCAAGGCGACGGAAGCGACCGAGGCTGGCCGCGCCAAGGGCTACCCGCTGATGTTCACCACCGAGCCCGAGGAATAGCCGCGCGCCCGGCAGCCCGGCCGCGCCGCCGCCGCGGTGGCGGTGAACCTTTCGGCGCGCCGCAGCGACCAAGGGCGTGAAACCGGCGCTCCGCGCCCCACCTCCTCAGCCCCGCAGGGAGCCCATGGAAGAAAACATTCGGCCTGTTGCGAGTCCGCTCCCGCCCGGCATCCGGGCCGGCCTAGATCCCCTAGAACGGGATCTCGTCGTCGAGCTCCTTGTCGAAGGACTTGGCCTGGCCCTGCTCCATCGGTCCGGCGCTGCCGAAATCGCCGTTGCCGGAGGAAGCGTAATCGCCGCCGCCCGCCCGGTCGGACCGGCTGTCCAGCATGGTGAGTTGGGCGTTGAAGCCCTGAAGGACCACCTCGGTGGTGTAGCGCTCTTGGCCCGACTGGTCCTCCCACTTGCGGGTCTGAAGCTGACCCTCGAGATAGACCTTGGAGCCCTTCCTCAGATATTGCTCGGCGATGCGGCAGAGCCCCTCGTTGAAGATCACCACCCGGTGCCACTCGGTCCGCTCGCGCCGCTCGCCGCTCGCCTTGTCGCGCCAGCTCTCGGTGGTGGCGACCCGCAGATTGGCGACCGGACGCCCGTCCTGGGTGTGGCGGATCTCCGGGTCGGCGCCGAGATTGCCGATGAGTATCACCTTGTTAATCGAACCGGCCATGACCCCGCTCCTTTCCCGTCCCCGACATTCCTGTCGCAAACTCTTCCGTCACAAACTCTTCCGTCATCAACTCTTCCGTCACCGGCTTCCCTGCCACCAATCGAGGGCGTGCGCGGCCGCGCACGC
>CAYVYD010000171.1:0-5961 GCA_964454415.1 uncultured Hyphomicrobiaceae bacterium
CGTTCAGCGACAAGGTCGCCGAGGTGGCAGGGGCGCGCGGCATCAGCCGGACCGCCGCGATGTCAGTTGTGCGGAGAGAATACCCGGACCTCTATAGGGCACTGCAGCGGGTTGGCCCGTGATCAGAGCTTCGGCGGGGTTATTCTCCTTCGACCCCGCCGATGCCCGCGCGCGCCGGGCCGGTGTTCAAGGCGCGCTTGGCTGGGCTCGGTCGACTGAAACATCAGGCCCTGCAAATCGAGCCTGCGAATCACGCGGCGCGATCTCTTCTGGGACTTGTCGTTTCCGGGGCCGAGATTTCGATTTTCGCACGCTTTTCCTGTCGTCATGGTATCCTGTGATCGTGATGTATTGACCCGCATTTCCCGGGCAACCGCTCCAACCGATGCCCGTTCAGGGCGATTCTGGTCCAAGAATCAGGATGTTAGGTCATAGAGGAGCAGGTCGCGCGAAACCCGGAGGGGGGATCGGATCGGCGGTCCCTGCGGGCTGTTCGGCTATCATAGGGGCTGGAATCGAGGATTGTCTGGCGGATGTCGCTCGACATGAGCGCCACGCCGGACAGCAAACGGCGACGCGAATCGCCGATTGCCTTGAACCGACCCGCGGCCGCGCGCGACCAAGGCATAAGGAATGCCCGCGGGGCGAGCCGCATCGATATAGGAGATTGTCATGAACAAGCTTCTGAGCGCAGCAACGATGGCGCTCGCTGTGACCTTGGCCCCGGCAATGGTGAAGGCTGACTATGTTATTTACGCTGACTGGAATCCTGGCGGCAAGCATTCGAATATAGAACACATGGCCAGCGTTTTTGACGACAAGGGCAACTTAAAGATACATTATTACTACGATAAAGACTGGAAATATCTCGGATGGGACGACGGGAAAAGCAACCCAAACCCGGAGAGTGACGGCAAGGGCATCGAAGCGCCAAACATCAAGAATCTGCTTGCCAAGCATAAGGGCGAGATTCCCCAGCTGCCGCCCGAATTCTGGAAAACCGAACTCGGCCAGCAAATCGCCGCCCACGGCAAGGGAGGACCTGTTCTTCCGGCCGTCAACCCCGCCCCCGACGACGACGCGGAGGGCGGACTCCCCCCCGCGAAGGGCACAGGCGGGGGCATAAGCCCGGGCAACCCGCTTGACCCGTATGACCCGTTCAACCCAGCCGAACAGTACGGAATGGTGGGTGGCCTCGCGATCTTCCAATTCGAGCCGAACGCCGGCTCGCCGGGCGAGCAGCTCCAGGGCATGGGCGGCAAGGAGGGCAAGAAGGGCGACCCCTCCAAGCCCGACAAGAAAGCCGCAGCCGCGCATGGCGCGTTCGGCGACCTGCCGGGGCCGCCGGAGCTGGTCAACCCGTCCTGGGGCAGCAAGGGCAAGGGCGGCATAGCGAACCAACAGCCGGGCGCGGCGATGCAGCTCCCCTCGGCGGCGGCGCAGGGCGGCGCGGCCGGCATCACCGGAGCGGCGGGCAAGCGCTAGAGGATCCGCCCGAAAATTGCGTGTGATCAAGGGGCGGCGCTCACTTCCTTCGGGCTCGGGCGCCGTTCCTTGTCGGTCCGGACGGGGCGCGGCCAGTCGGCAGCAGCATCTTAGGCCAAAGACTAAGGGAAACCGGCCGATTTCCTTGAAACGTTCGTGGGTCCCTGCGGGCGGAGGGCGCCGCCAATGACACAAATGTCACAGCGTGGATGAAATCCGCGCCGCGAGGCCCTGTTGCGGTTAGCCAGGGCATCCCCCGAGGGGTAGATTAAAAGCGGGAAGGCGGGCTTGCCAGCGCCGAGTGGGGTGCTCACACGTCTAACGGACGAGGACGATGGGGGAGCGGGCGCCACTGAAACCGATTTTCGCGCGAATCCGGCCGTCGTCGCGGCGGGCAATAGGATTGAACGCGCCATCCCTCAGGCACCTGCGATTGGCACCCCTGGCGCTGGCCGCCATCGTCTTCATAGCCGCAAGTGCCGCGCCCGCGGCCGCGCAGACCATGGAGACCGAAGCCTTCCTCTCTTCGCCCGCCGCGCGCGCCTATCTGGAGGGGCGCTACGCGGACGCGCTGGCCGCGCTCACGGCCCTGCAAGCCAGTTACCCCGACGACATCACCATCATGCGGGTGACGGGCATGGCGCTCTACAACCTCGAGCGCTACCCGCAAGCCGCGCGCACCCTGCGCCGCGTCGTCGAGCGCGATCCCGAGGACGCCGCCGCCCAGTTCTGGCTCGGCGCCACGCTCTTCAAGCTCCCCGATCCGGCGGCCGCGGCGGCGGCCTTCGCCCGCGCGGCGGAGCTCGCGCCAGGGACGCCCTATGCGCAAAACGCCGCCCAGTTCATCGCCGCCATCGAGCGCCAGGCCAAGGCGCCCAAGCCCTGGGCGATAGAGCTCGGCGCCGGTGCGCAATATGACGACAACGTCTCGCTCACCCACCAGGCGACGATCCACAGCGTGCGCTTGTTCGAGCAGCTCGACGGCAGCTATCTGCTGATCCAGAGGCCCGGCTGGCGGCTGGCTGCGTTGGGGAGCGGCTATTTCAGCCAGAACACCGACAGCGACCGCGACGAGTTCGGCAACGACGCCAACGACTACGACGTGGTCAAGGGCAATTGGGGGCTCGATCTGCGCCGCGAAACGAGCCTGCTCGGCATCGCCGTGGCGGCGGGGGCGACCTACACCTACGACCTGGTGCGTCAGGACAACGACCGGTTCAGCGACATCCACACGTTGACGCCGTGGCTCGAGGCAGGCCTCGTCAAGAACACCGTTTCGCGGGTCTATTACACGCAAAATTGGGATTTCTTCGAAAACGAGGGCTTCAACTTCAATTTTTCCTCGCGCGACGGCGAGCGCCAGACCTATGGCCTCGCCCATTACGTCTATCTGGACGGGCAACGCCGCCACTATCTGTGGGGCGGTTACGAATACCGGCAGACCTTCGCCAGCGGCGTCAATTTCGACGCCGGCGAGCACGTCGCCGCGGGTGGCGTTTCACTGACGCTGCCCCGCGACATGACCCTGGGCGGCGGCGTGCGATACGCCTTCGCCGACTATCAAAACTTTCTAGGTCCACCGGGGCGGAGCTCGGCGCAACAGACCTACAGCGCCGAGCTCACCCGCAAGCTCGGCGACGATCTCGAGGCCACGCTGGGCTATTCATACGCCGTTGACGATTCCAACTATCGCGATCTCGAGACCGCGCGTAATCTTGCTACCCTGGCGCTGACATGGAGCTTTTGATGAAACCGACGCCGAGCCGCTCTCCGCTGTCCTTCTTCGCGCCGACGCGCGCCGCGCTGACGCTGGCGCTCTTGGCGGTGGCCCTGTGGCTGGCACCCACCCGGCCCGCTTCCAGCCAAGCCGCGGCCATCGAGCACGTTTCGCTCGCCGTCCAGCTAAGGGTCGACGAGGCCCTCGGCGCGACCGGCACGCCCGCGCCGCCTCCGCTGCATCTGGACGTGCCTGCCATGAGCCGCCTGCCGCTGACGGGTCAGCCCTTCGAGCAACAGCCCGCGGCCGCCCAGGGCGACTTCCGGCCCGGCGGCGCCGGACGGCGCTAGCCGGACGCCGGCGGAGGGCCCGGCCGGCTTCTTCTCCGTCCTCGGGCTCGCCGCGATCATCGCCTTCGGGGTGCAACTGAGTCTCGCCCCCAAATTGAGACGAATTACCGCCCCCGACGGTCTCGGTCAGCGCTCTGATAAGTTCATCGCCGAGAGCAAATCGGACGGAGACGTGTCGAGTGCCGAGGCAATCTTGGCAATCACATCGAGTGAGGGATTGCGCACGCCGCGCTCTATGCCAGAGATGTAGGTCCGGTCAAGCCCCGTCTCGAAGCCGAGCTGCTCCTGCGTGAGGCCCAGATTCTCGCGCCTTGCCCGAACGTTTCTTGCCAGCACGTTTCGATAATTTTCCACACGGCCATTGGCGACCACTTGTGGACTTATCGTCTACGGACTATGAGTCACGTTTTTCCTTTTGTTCGACGTCCATTCGCGTTATCGAAGAAAGCGAAGCGCGAACCAGCCTGCTTGATTTTTGGGGAGGAAAGTCCAATTGCGCGATCCCCATTCCGTGGACGTTGGTGCGAAGGGTTCGAAGAGCACCACGGCCCTCATTCGCAATCTTCTCAGCCTCTTGAAGGCCGAACAGCTCTGCGAGGACCGCTGGCGCCTGCCCGACAAGACGATCATCCCCGGCACGACCGACGACATGGCCCGCAGCGTCGACTGCGTGAAGCAGCTCGAAGCCTATGCCCATAGGATGAAATCGCACGATGCGGGAGAAGGCGAGCTCATGGTCGCTGCCGAATACACGGGCGCCGGTTGGCAGGCGTCCATCACCCCGTTTATGGGTTGCAGTTCTAAGTATGGTTCCGGCCTGCAGCGCTATGAAGCACTCGCTCGGGTTGAGGCCCTCATCGCTTTATTGACTCGCGCAAGCCAGCCGTAAAAGCCGGTGATCTGCACCGTGCCGAGTTGCTGGCGCGGGCCTATTCGTCCACGGCCCGGTTCGGGCCGTGGGCCATTGCACTGGCCAGGCGGTCGGCCTGCTTCGGCTAACAAGGGACAAACGGGTAGGCAGCCAGTTCGATTGCGACGCTAAATCAGACGTTCAATTGCACTCCGAGGGGCACCCTCCCGAACAGACCAATATCCTCTGCCATGCATCTTAAACAGATCAACGGCCATTCGGCCTCTTTGCACATTCTTCTTCCAGGTTGCGGCATCAGATGAATACCGGTGAAGCTCAGCGCTTACCGCTTGCCCAAAGTCGCTTCGCGGAGCGATAGCATGACCAAGTTCTCGCCAACGCTTCTCAATAATCGGATTGAATTTCGAGCGATGGACGGGATGGCTCTTGGTCGCGCCCAACTCGTCAAGCACCCCTGTAATCACATCTACGAGTTGCATTACCATTCCTCCGGGCTGCGGTGCGCGCCACTGAGGTCTCCCCTGCCTCAAATATTTCCACACTACCAATCTAACACAGCCATTTCGTTACAGCAGCAGCCGTAGCCGGAACGGACCCACAGGGAGCTACACCAGCGCATGGAGAGCCGCCGAACCAGGGGAGACACCCGCGCGCGCGGTTGCCGCCTGGCCTAAATGCGCACCTGTGAGGCTGCTCTGACGATTCAGATGGCCTGCGGGAGGCCGCTGGAATGCTTGACACCGACAAAACCAGCACTTTATTCGAAACGGCTTCGAGAAAAATCGTTCTTCCCAAACTGCGCCGATAACCAACCTATAGAACCCATGGCAAAACGCGGAAAAAAGAAGACTACAGCTAGGGTGCGTGCCGGAGCGCCGACCTTCCGGCAAGGTCGAGCGCCGAAGCATGGTCAACTCGTCGACGAGTTCGTCCATGTGTTCGTGGACGATCAAAACCTGTTCTATGGCATTACGAACTACGAGAGGGACCCAGCGTACCGCATCGACTTCGGACTCTTGCTCTTGGAGGTTTGCCGCAATACCGAAGGCAACACGAGAGGGATCGCTAGCGCATATATCGCGGGCGTCATTCCGGATGACGATAGTTTTTGGGAGTTAGCGACAAATCAGGGCTTCACCGTAAGGCGCGGTTATCTTGGGTCGCGCAATAGGTCGAAACAGGATGACGCATACTTGATCGCGGATTTGGTCGAAACGATCTACGCCAAGCAGGGCCCTTCGACCATTGTGTTGGTAGCCGGAGATGCTGACTATGTGCCTGCGCTCATAAAATCACAGGATCGGGGTTGGCGAAACGAGGTGGCCTTTATAGAACGGGGCGTTTCCGTGGCGCTCGAAGCCTATGTTCACGAGTTCCGAACGCTGTCGGTGGCGGCCATCGAACACATGGGCTAACTGAGCAGCTTGGCGCCCTCGGCTGCGAGGAGGTCCCCATGGGGTCAGTTTCAAGGAGGGTCGAGCCGGGGGTTGGTTTCTAAAAAGGCAAAATAATACCGTAAACTCAATATAGATTGGCGG
>CAYVYD010000172.1:0-5951 GCA_964454415.1 uncultured Hyphomicrobiaceae bacterium
CGAGCCCTCGAAACCAAACGGAATCGCGCGCTATTTATGAGGCCTCAACCTAGGCGCGCAGCGGCCCGGCGGTGGCCTGGCGGCGGCTCAGTCGAGCACCAGCGAAACCAGCCCGTCGGCGAGCTTGGGCTCGAACCAGGTCGATTTGGGCGGCATCACGCCGTTGGCGTCCGCCACCGCCATAACGTCCTCCATCGAGGTGGGGAAGAGCGCGAAGGCGACCGCCATCTCGCCCGAATCGACGCGCGCCGCGAGCCCCTCGAGGCCACGGGCGCCGCCGACGAAGTCGATGCGCTTGTCGCGGCGGGGATCGGTGATCCCGAACAGCGGCTCGATCACGTATTTGGCGAGCAGGTTGATGTCGAGCCGTCCCAGCGGATCGTCGCGGGGCACCAGCGCGGGTTGGATCGCGAGGCGGTACCAATTGCCCGCCAGATACATGCCGAACTCCCCAGGCCGTTGCGGGCGGACCGGGCGGCCGGCGGCCTCGACGGTGAAGTTCACCCCGAGCCTGGCGATCAGCTCCGTTTGCCCGAGGCCGTTCAGGTCCTTGATCACGCGGTTGTAGTCGAGGATCCGCATTTCCTGCACCGGGAAGATGACGGCGAGAAAGCCGCCCTCCGGTTTCCCTTCCAAGCGCTGCGAGGCGACCCGCAGCGCGGCCGCCGAACGGTGATGCCCGTCGGCGATATAAAGCGCGGGGAGCGCGTCGAACGCCGCTGTGAGCGCCGCGATCCGCGCTTCGTCGCGCACCACCCAAAGCCGGTGCCGCACGCCGTCGTCGGCGGTCTCGTCGACCTCGGGCGCGCCTTGCGACGCCTCCTCGATCAGGCGGTCGAGCGACGGCGTGCGCGGATAGGCGAGCATCACCGGTCCCGTCTGCGCCCCCAGCGCCTCGATCTGCCGCACCCGGTCGTCCTCCTTGGCGGGCGTCGTCAGCTCGTGCTTGCGGATCCGGTTCTCCGCATAGGCCTCGAGCGAGGCGGCGGCGACGAGCCCGGTTTGGCCGTGGCCGTCCTGGGTGAGGCGGTAGACGTAGAAGGCCGGTTCCTCGTCGCGCGCGAGCACGCCCTTTTCGACCATGGTTTCAAGATTCTCCGCCGCCTTGGCGTAGACGGCGTCGGAATAGACGTCGACGCCCTCCTCGAGATCGATCTCGGCCTTGGAGATGTGCAGGAAGCTCCATGGCTTGCCCTTGGCGCGCGCGCGCGCCTCGGCGCTGGAGAGCACGTCGTAGGGCGGCGCGATCACCTCGCCCGCCCTGCCGGGCGCGGGCCGCAATCCCCGGAACGGTTTGATCAATGACAAGCCAAGTCTCCCCGCTTGAACGCGCCGGTCATGCCCGCGCGATATGGTGTTTGGGATTTCAAGTGGCGCGATTGCCGGGTAGGAATCGAACCAGCGATGCCGCGAAAGCCGAATGCTCCGATCCTTATTGCAGGCCCGACCGCCGGCGGCAAGTCGGCGCTGGCGCTGGCGCTGGCGCGCGCGCTGGATGGCGTCGTCATCAACGCCGATTCCATGCAGGTCTATTCGGAGCTGCGCGTGCTGACCGCCCGCCCCACGCCCGAGGACGAGGCGGCAGTACCCCACCGCCTCTACGGCACCGTGTCGGCGGCCCGGGCCTATTCGGTGGGCCGTTGGCTGGAGGAGGCCGGGCGCGAAATCGCCGCCGCGCGAAGGCTAGGCCGCACGCCGATCGTCGTCGGCGGCACCGGCCTCTACTTCAAGGCGCTGCTCGAGGGATTGGCGTCCATACCCGACGTGCCGGCCGAGATCCGCGAGCGCTGGCGGGAGCAAGCCGCGCGCGTGAGCGCCGCCGCGCTCCACCGCCTGCTCGTCGAGCGCGACCCCGTCATGGCGGCGAGGCTCGATCCCCGGGACCCGCAGCGCATTGTCCGCGCGCTGGAGGTGATCGAGGCGACGGGCCGCTCGCTGGCCGAGTGGCAGGCAGCGCCCGCGCGCCCCGTGCTCGGGCCGGGCGAGGCGGTCGCGGTGGTCGTCGCGCCCCTGCGCGAGGTGATCCATGCCCGCTGCGAGGCCCGCGTCGACGCCATGATCGGCGGGGGCGCGCTCAGGGAGGTCGCCCGGCTCGAGGAGATGAAGCTTTCGCCGGGCCTGCCGGCGATGCGGGCGCTGGGGGTGGCGGCCTTGCGGGCGCATCTGGCGGGCGAGATCGGCCTCGAGGAGGCGGCGGCCCGCGTCAAGACCGAGACGAGGCGTTACGCAAAGCGCCAGACGACCTGGCTGAAGAGCAATATGATTGCGTGGAAATGGTTTATCGAGAAAGATATAGAAAGACTTAAGCCTGAAATATTTGCATTCGTTGACGGTTGACGGTTGACCGGCCATAACCCCCGGGATAGGGTGCGCCGCCGCGGCAAGGGCGGAAGGAGCAGGATTTCTGCGGTGTCAGCCTCGCCGCGGCGGCTGGCGCACGGTGTTGGTACGACGTATAGAGAGCCATGCTGGACATCCGTTAAGGTGAGGAGTGGGGAGCGACAGGCGATGCCACGAACGATGACGGGCGCTGAAATGGTCCTGCGGGCGCTCACCGACCAGGGCGTCGAGCATATCTTCGGCTATCCGGGCGGCGCCGTGCTGCCGATCTACGACGCACTCTTCCAGCAGCAGGAGGTGCAGCACATCCTGGTCCGCCACGAGCAGGGCGCCGTTCACGCCGCCGAGGGCTACGCGCGCTCGACCGGCAAGGTGGGCGCGGTGCTGGTCACCTCCGGCCCCGGCGCCACCAACGCGGTCACCGGCCTCACCGACGCCTTAATGGATTCGATCCCGCTGGTTTGCATCACCGGCCAGGTGCCGACCCATCTGATCGGCAACGACGCCTTTCAGGAATGCGACACCGTCGGCATTACGCGGCCCTGCACCAAGCACAACTATCTGGTGCGCGACGTCAACGACCTGGCGCGCGTCCTGCACGAGGCCTTCTACGTCGCCAAGACCGGCCGTCCCGGCCCCGTCGTCGTCGACATCCCCAAGGACGTGCAGTTCGCCACCGGCGATTACGTCGGCCCCTCCAACGTGGTGCACAAGTCCTATAGGCCGAAGGTCAAGGGCGACCAGGAGTCGATCCGCCGCGCCGTCGATCTGATCGCCGCCGCCAAGCGGCCCGTCTTCTACACCGGCGGCGGCATCATCAATTCCGGCCCAGCCGCGACCCAGTTGCTGCGCGAGTTCGTGCGCATGACCGGCTATCCCATCACCTCGACCCTGATGGGGCTCGGCGCCTATCCCGCCGCCGACAAGCAGTGGCTCGGCATGCTCGGCATGCACGGCACCTACGAAGCCAACATGGCGATGCACGACTGCGACGTGATGGTCAATATCGGCGCCCGCTTCGACGACCGCATCACCGGCCGGGTCGACGCCTTCTCGCCGGGCTCGACCAAGATCCACATCGACATCGACCCCTCCTCGATCAACAAGAACGTGCACGTCAACCTGCCGATCGTCGGTGACGCGGCCTATGTGCTCGAGGAGCTGATCCGCGTCTGGCGGGCGCGGACGCCGCAGATCGACAAGGAGGCGCATGGCGCCTGGTGGAGGCAGATCGACGAGTGGCGGGCGCGCAAATGCCTCTCCTACAAGGCGCGCGACGACATCATCATGCCGCAGCTCGCGATCCAGCGGCTCTACGAGCTGACCAAGAAGAAGGACGTCTACATCACCACCGAGGTGGGCCAGCACCAGATGTGGGCGGCCCAGTTCTACCGCTTCGAGGAACCCAACCGCTGGATGACCAGCGGCGGTCTCGGCACCATGGGCTACGGGCTTCCCGCCGCCGTCGGCGTGCAGATGGCGCACCGCGACTCCCTCGTCATCGACATCGCCGGCGAGGCCTCGGTGCTGATGACCATGCAGGAGATGTCGACGGCGGTTCAGTACGATCTGCCGATCAAGATCTTCATCCTCAACAACCAATATATGGGCATGGTGCGCCAGTGGCAGGAGCTGTTGCATGGCGGGCGCTATTCGCACAGCTACACCGAGGCGCTGCCCGATTTCGTCAAGCTGGCCGAGGCCTATCAGTGCGTCGGCCTGCGCGCCGAGAAGCCGTCAGAGCTCGACGACGCGATCAAGGAGATGATCGCGGTCAAGCGGCCGGTGATCTTCGATTGCCGCGTCCACAAGGAAGCCAACTGCTTCCCGATGATCCCTTCCGGCGAGGCCCACAACAACATGCTGATGGGCGACGAGGTGAGCGAGGCGGAGGTCGAGGCGGCGATCAGCGACGAAGGCAAGGTGATGGTGTGAGGCGCCCCTTGGCCCCGCCTCCCGCAACAGGTGTTCGCCCATGAGCCCCAAGAAGCCGATCAACGAACAGCACACCATGTCGGTGCTGGTCGATAACGAGCCGGGTGTGCTCGCCCGCGTCATCGGCCTGTTTTCGGGCCGCGGCTACAACATCGACTCGCTCACCGTCTCGGAGACCGAGCACGAGGCTCATCTCTCGCGCATCACCATCGTCACCACCGGCACGCCGATGGTGATCGAGCAGATCAAGAACCAGCTCGAGCGCCTAGTCCCGGTTCATTCGGTCAACGATCTCACCGTGAACGGCGAGCCGATCGAGCGCGAGCTCGCGCTCGTCAAGGTCGCCGGCAAGGGCGAGAAGCGGGTGGAGGCGCTGCGGCTGGCCGAGGCCTTCCGCGCCCAGGTGATCGACGCCTCGACCGAGCATTTCGTCTTCGAGATCACCGGCAAGCTCAACAAGATCGAGCAGTTCGTCTCGCTGATGCAGCCCCTGGGGCTCGTCGAGGTGGCGCGCACCGGCATCGCCGCCATCGGCCGCGGCGCGAAGCAGATGTGAAGCGATGTGGTGGTTCGTGCTGGGCGCGGTCCTGGGCGTGGTCCAGCTCGTCGTCCGGCTCCACCGCGAACCGCCCGAGGCCGACAATCTGCTGGTCGGCGTTCTGGTCTCGGCCCTGCTCGGCGCGGCGCTCTACGGCACCATACTTTGGCTGATCTTCGGCGTGATCTTCTGACCTGTTCGCCTCGAGCGGCGCGCCGTCAGGCCCGCGCCGCACCGGTTCCGCGCACGAAGATCACCAGAAACATGACCATCGAGGCGAGCATCATCAGCGAGCCGACCACGGCGAGCAGGATCGTCGTGCCGCTGTCGGCGAGCGGCAGGCCGATCAGGAATATCGGGTGCCCAGCCCCGCCACCAGAAGATGGGTCCGCGGCAGCGCCGCGCGCTCGAGCTCCGGGTAGACGTGATAGATCACGCCGAGCAGCGCCAGCGACGCCCAGCCGATCAGATTGATGTGGGCGTGGAGATGGCGGTATGTGAAGTCCTGGTTGATGCCCATCGAGATGCCGAGCGCGAATCCGAGAATGCCGTAGACGATCGCCATGATGATGAAGAGGCGCGAAACGTTCGGCATCGGGCTTGATCCTTAAGCTTTTGACGATGGGCGGCGCGCTTACAGGCGGGCCGGGAGAGGCTGTCAGCGGCAAAGCGGTTGGAGGTTCCGGCCCTTAGCCCTTGCCAACGGCCGCGCGGACCGTCAAAAACGGCTGCCGGAACACCATTCGGGAGCGAACAGGTCGAAGAGGGGCATGGGTATGCGCGTTTACTACGATCGGGACGCCGATCTCAATCTCATCAAATCGAAGAACGTCGCCATCGTCGGCTATGGCAGCCAGGGGCACGCGCACGCGCTCAACCTGCGCGATTCCGGCGTCAAGAACGTCGCCGTGGCGCTGCGCGAGGGCTCGGCCTCGGCCAAGAAGGCCGAGGGCGAGAAGCTCAAGGTCATGGGCGTCGCCGATGCCGCCAAATGGGCCGACGTTCTGATGATGCTGACCCCCGACGAGCTCCAGGCCGGCATCTGGGAGAACCAGGTCCGCGATCAGATGCGCGAGGGCGCGGCGCTGTTCTTCGCCCACGGCCTCAACATCCACTTCAACCTGATCGAGCCGCGCCC
>CAYVYD010000173.1:0-5906 GCA_964454415.1 uncultured Hyphomicrobiaceae bacterium
GCCGTCCCAGTGAGGCTCACATAAATCGTGTCGTCGGGAAGCCCTTCATGGCCGTAGCGCTTGGCGACCTCGCCGGAGAGCATGGCGCCCGTCGTGCGGTCCGTGTTGCGGATCGGCAGATCGATCTTGACGGCCTCGCGTTTTTCGAGCGCGGGCTTTGCCAGTTCGATCAGCTTGCGATCCATGATCTCGTAAATGTGGTGGGTCTGGCGCTCGCTGTTCCAAATGGCCACGTCGGACGGCATTTCCGGCTTGTGGAAGAGTCTGCTGAAATCGAGCCCCTTCGCCTTCCAGTGGTCGATCGCCCGTTCCTTATCCAGACATTCGGTCTGGCCGATCATGTCGGAGAACTTGGTGAAGCCGAGCCCGGCCATGATCTCGCGCACTTCCTCGGCGACGAAGAAGAAGAAGTTGATGACGTGCTCGGGTGTCCCGCGGAACCGCTTGCGCAGGACCGGATCCTGGGTCGCGATGCCGACCGGACAGGTGTTGAGATGGCATTTGCGCATCATCAGGCATCCGGCCGCGATCAGCGGCGCGGTCGAGAAACCGAATTCGTCGGCGCCGAGCAACGCCCCCACCACCACGTCGCGCCCCGTGCGGATGCCGCCGTCGACCTGCACGGCGATGCGCCCGCGCAGCCGATTGAGGACCAGTGTCTGGTGCGTCTCGGCCAGGCCGATTTCCCAGGGCGAGCCGGCGTGCTTGATGGAGGTGAGGGGGCTCGCGCCCGTACCGCCCTCGAAGCCGGAAATGGTGACGTGATCGGCGCGCGCCTTGGAGACGCCGGCCGCCACGGTCCCGACGCCGACCTCGGCAACGAGCTTGACCGACACGTCGCCATCGGGATTGACGTTCTTCAAATCGTAGATGAGCTGGGCCAGGTCCTCGATCGAATAGATATCGTGATGCGGCGGCGGCGAGATGAGACCGACGCCGGGCGTCGAATGGCGCACCTTGGCGATGACGGAATCGACCTTGTGCCCGGGCAGCTGTCCCCCTTCGCCGGGCTTGGCGCCCTGGGCCATCTTGATCTGCATCATGTCGGAATTGACGAGGTATTCGGCGGTGACGCCGAAGCGACCCGAGGCCACCTGCTTGATGGCCGAGCGCATCGAGTCGCCATTGGGCAGCGGCGTGAAGCGGTCGGTTTCCTCGCCGCCCTCGCCGGTGTTGGACCTCGCGCCCAAGCGGTTCATGGCGATGGCAAGGGTGGTGTGCGCCTCGCGGCTGATCGAGCCGAAGGACATGGCCCCGGTCGCGAAGCGCCGCACGATCGAGACGGCGGGCTCGACGTCCTCCAGCGCCACCGGCTTGCGGCCGGTCTCCCCGGCTTCCTTGATGCGGAACATGCCGCGCATGGTCAGCAGTTGCGCGTCCTGCTGGTTGATCCGTTTGGCGTAGGCGCGGTACTTCTCCGGCAAATTGCCGCGCACCGCGTGCTGAAGATCGGCGACCACGTCGGGCGTCCAGACGTGGGACTCGCCGCGGACGCGGTAGAAATATTCGCCTCCCACGTCCAACGCGTCACGGTAGACCGGCGCATCGGAAAAGGCGAGGCGGTGGCGCTCGACGGTTTCGCGGGCGATCTCGGCCAACCCCACCCCCTCCACCTGGGTGTGGGTTCCGGCAAAATACTTCGCCACGAAATCGGACCTTAGTCCGACGGCGTCGAAGATCTGGGCACCGCAATAGGATTGGTAGGTCGATATGCCCATCTTGGACATGACCTTGAGGATGCCCTTGTTGATCGCCTTGATGTAGCGGTTGGTCGCGTCCTCGAGGCTCAATTCCTCCTCGAGGTCATCGAGGACCATTTCCAGCGCCTCGAAGGCGAGATAGGGATTGATCGCCTCGGCGCCGTAGCCCGCCAGGGTGCAGAACTGATGCACCTCATGGGCTTCCCCGGTCTCGACGACCAGTCCCACCGACGTGCGCAGCCCCTTGCGGATCAGGTGATGGTGCACCGCCGATGTTGCCAGCAGCGACGGAATCGCGACTCTCTCGGGGCCGACCGAGCGGTCCGAAAGGATGAGGATCGTGAAGCCCTCGGCGATCGCCCTTTCAGACGCCCCGCACAGGGCGTCGAGCGCGGCCTCCATTCCCTCCGCACCGTTCTCGACGCCATAGGTGATGTCGAGCGTCATGGTGCGGAACTGATTGTCGGCGATCTCGCCGATCGAGCGGATCTTCTCCAGACGCAGATTGTCGAGTATCGGCTGGTGTGCCTCGAGCCGCTTCAGCTTGGACATCCCCTCGAGGTCGAGGATGTTGGGTCTGGGACCGATGAACGTCACCAGCGACATGACGAGCTCTTCGCGGATCGGATCGATCGGCGGGTTGGTGACCTGGGCGAAGTTCTGCTTGAAATAGGTGTGCAGGAGCTTCGGCCTGCTCGAAAGAGCCGAGATCGGCGTATCCGTCCCCATCGAGCCGACCGCCTCTTGGCCGACATGGGCCATCGGCGCCATCAGGAATTTGAGGCTTTCCTGGGTGTAGCCAAAGGCCTGCTGCCGGTCGAGAAGGCTCACATTGCTGCGCTGCGGCTCAAAGCCGGCATTGGGCAGATCGGCGACCCGGATCTGACCGCGGTCGAGCCAGCTCTGATAGGGGTGGGCGCCGGCCAGCTCCGCCTTGATCTCCTCATCCGAAACGATCCTGCCCTTCTCCAGATCGATCAGCAGCATCTTGCCCGGCTGCAACCGCCATTTATGGACGATCTTGTCCTCGGGCATCGGCAGGACGCCGGCCTCGGAGGCCATGATCACGAGGTCGTCGTCGGTGACCAGGTAGCGCGCCGGCCGCAGTCCGTTGCGGTCCAGCGTCGCCCCGATCTGCCGGCCGTCGGTGAAGGCGACCGCCGCCGGCCCGTCCCAGGGTTCCATGAGGGCGGCGTGATACTCGTAAAAGGCGCGCCGGTTCTCGTCCATCAGCGGATTGCCGGCCCAGGCCTCGGGGATCAGCAACATCGCGGCATGGGCCAGCGAGTAGCCGCCCATGACCAGGAACTCCAGCGCGTTGTCGAAGCACGCGGTGTCCGATTGGCCCTCATAGGAGATCGGCCACAGCTTGTTGATGTCGTCTCCGAACAGCGGGGTGGAGACGCTCGCCTGGCGTGCGGCCATCCAGTTGACGTTGCCACGCAGCGTGTTGATCTCGCCGTTATGGGCGACCATCCGGTAGGGATGGGCCAGCGGCCAGGACGGGAACGTGTTGGTCGAAAAACGCTGATGGACGAGCGCCAGGCCCGACTCGAACCGCCTATCGCGCAGGTCGCCGTAATAGGCGCCGAGCTGGTGCGACAGGAACATGCCCTTGTAGACGATGGTGCGGCACGACAGCGACACCACATAGAACCCGATGTCCTTGCCCGCAGTCTCTTCGTAGATGGCTCCCGAAATCACCTTGCGCAGCACGTACAGTCCACGCTCGAAGGTGTCGTCATCCTCGCAATTGGCGGGCCGTCCGATGAAAACTTGACGGTGACAGGGCTCGGTATCCTTGACCGCTTGCGGCAGGCACGAATTGTCGACGGGAACCTCGCGCCAGCCCAGCATCACGTGGCCTTCGGCCTCGATCGCCCCTTCGATGACCTCTTTTACGTGGCGCCTGCGGCTCTCGTCCTGCGGCATGAATATATGTCCAACCGCGTATTGGCCGGGGGCGGGGAGCTCGATGCCGAGCTTGGAGCATTCCTCCGCGAACAGGCGGTGGGGGATCTGCGCAAGTAGACCCGCGCCGTCACCCGCTTCGGGGTCCGCGCCGACCGCGCCGCGGTGCGTCAGATTGAGCAAGCACTCGAGGCCGTGCTCGATGATCTGGTGGCTCTTGTGACCCTTCAGATTGGCGACGAAGCCGACGCCACAGGAGTCGCGCTCGAGCGACGGGTCGTAAAGACCACGTGTTCGAGCGCGGTTTTCCGGGCGATCACGGTCGAGCGTTCTGTTATCTGTCGACCTCAAACTTCCAGCGTCCTCTTCGCGTCAGGCTTTGGTTCATCTTACGGGAGGTGGCGCGATTGGCACAGAATTTCTCGCCTCCCCAAGGGCCACTGGGCCGGAGAGGCGCGCCGTCCGGACCCGCCCACACATCAGGCTCTCGCTGTCTAAAGGCCGTCGCGCCTGCTGCGGGGTCCGGAAATGAGGCGAGACCTCGCCATCCCTCCCACGGATATCCCCATGAGCGGTCCTCGCGGCTCGCGCGCCGGGCGATAGCGCTGCCAATGGGGGTGATCCGGCGTAAAGGACAGGATACCTGTCCTATCGCTCGCCAAAGGTGCCAGATTTCAACGGGTGAGACAAGCGGCGTCGATCAGGCCCAATGGCGGCCCGCTTGCGGCCGGGACAAAAAGAAACGGACGCCCGCGAGGGGCGTCCGTTCCCGATCGCGACGAAAGCAGCCCGTTTAGGCCGCGTTCTCGATCACCTTGTGGTGCTTATCGCCGCCGCCGATCTCGATCGTGCGCGGCTTCATGGTTTCGGGCAATTCGCGCACGAGATCGACGTGGAGCAGGCCGTTCTCCATGTCGGCGCCCTTCACCTCGACGTAATCGGCGAGCTGGAAGCGGCGCTCGAAGGCCCGCGTGGCGATGCCACGGTGAAGGAACGTCTTGCCCTTCTCCTCGCCCTTCTTGTCGCCGCGCACGGTAAGCGCGTTTTCCTTGACCTCGATGTCGATGTCATCCTTGCCGAAGCCGGCGACCGCCATGGTGATGCGGTACTCGTTTTCGGCCAAACGTTCGATGTTGTAGGGCGGATAGGCACTGGCCTCGCCGTCGAGCGAGGTGATCGAATCCAGCATCGAGGCCAGGTGGTCGAAGCCGATGGTCGAGCGATAAAGGGGAGTAAGATCAAAAGGTCGCATCACATATCCTCCTTCGAAGCGACATGCGTCTGTTCGTCCGCCACATGGCCGGACGTTTTGCCAAATCGCGTGCCCAAAAGCGGCGCACGCGACTGGTATATGGGTTTGAAGCCGCGGCAGGTCAAGGGGCATAGAGATCTGATAAATAAGGAGAAAAATTTGTATGCCCGCATTTAGCGGCGCCCGGTAGGTGAATGTTCCATGAAGGACGGCTTCCACTGGCGTTCAGCTCTGCCCTTATAGGCTTCCGGTCGTAGAAACAATCGCATGACCGTGAGGAGAACGACATGAAGACGATTCTGATGGCAGCCAGCATCATTGCGGCCGCAACGCTTGCAGGCGGATCGGAGGCATCCGCGGGCCAGGCCTTCGGGCTGACGATTGCGGGTCCCAACGGATATATCCAAATCGGCACGAACGGCCGTGACCACGGGCCCCACGGCTTCGACGGAAGAGATTTCGGACGGCACAGCGGACCAACGCGGCATCGTTTCGCCCGCGTTTGTCTCGATCAGACGCAGGTCCGCAGGAACTTGAATCGTCAGGGATGGTACGGTTTCAGCGATTTGCGCGTGAACGGCCCCGCCTTCGTCGTGGATGCCCGCAATCGCAACGGCCAAGAATACCGGCTGCGAGTCGAGCGCTGTTCCGGCATGATTCTGAGCGCCGAGCATATCGGCAGGCGCTTCGACAGGCACCCCCACCGGCGCGGTTCCTGACCTCGGCCGGCGGGGGGACCCCGTCGATGAGGCAAGAAAACCGGCTTCGACTTCGGTCGAGGCCGGTTTTTCATTGGAGCCGGCGGCAGATTCCCATATGCATTCTTGGCCGCCCAAGGACCGTTTGAGGGGCTAGCCGCCCTTGATATAAACGCCGACGACCGCGGCAGAGGCGCCTTGGGTGCGAATTTGGGGGGATGGTCCTGAAAGACCTCATCAGTATTCGGCGAAATCCGGTGCCAACCGGCGCCCGGGCGGGCACTTTTTCAGGCTTCGACGGGATCGAATTGCGCTACGCCGTTTGGCGTCCCACCGCGGGCAAGG
>CAYVYD010000174.1:0-1703 GCA_964454415.1 uncultured Hyphomicrobiaceae bacterium
GCTCGCGGCCTGGCCGCGCCGGCCCAACTGGCACGTCGCCTTGGTGCTGTGGCAGCGCTGCGTGAGCGAAGCGATGGCGCGGGCGCGCCACGCCTATGGCGCGCCGCGTCCCGACCACCCGAGCCACGCCCCGCGGCGGCAGATCGACCGGGCGCTGGAGACGGCGGGCCTCGCCGTGGACGAGGCCATTCCGGTCGTCTTCGCCAACCGCGCCGCGATGGCGGCGGCGGCCAGGATCCTGCTGGAAAACGGCATTTTCCTCGAGCTCTCGGGCTCGACCTGGTCGCCGCAGCAGCGCTTGAGCCCGGCCAGCCACGACGAAAAGCTGATCGCCGCGTTGCTCGCCTTCCATATCCAGCGCGAGATCTCCCGCCGCCTCGGCATCGACCGGGCGCGGCGGTTTCCCAAGGCGCTGGCGCCGGTGTTCGGCGACATTTCGCAAACCGAGTGCCTGGTCCTCACCCGCGAGGTCGAGCGCGCGGTCGCCAAATTGGCCGGCCAGGGAACCGGCGCCGCGATCGAAGGGGCGATCGGCGCCTGGATCGAGCGGCCCGGCGCGCGCGCCTTCGGCAAGCTCGTCCGCCTGGAGGGCGTGCTCGCGGCGCATGCCCCCTCGCTCAAGGCCGCCTGAGAAGGGAGCCGGGGCGCCCCGCCGACTCCTCCACCGGCGCCGGCCGGTTCGCTCCGGCGACCCCGGCCAATCCGTAGCCGCGGCCAAATTAACGCAAGATCGGTAATTGAGGCTTCGGCCACGGGGGTCCGTGCTTTATTATCGGCGAGTGGTGCGGGCCGGACGCCATTCTCGGCTGCCGACCGCTTTCAGCAGCACCGCAAGGGGTGGAGTGAGCGTGCGCGTAATCGAGTTCTTGATGGTTGCCGACGGCCGCCGCCGCGGGACGCGGGGGGATTTTAAGGCCCTGCTCATCTGCTGCCTCGCGGCGCTTTGCGCGGTCCCGTTGGCCGCAGTGCCGCTCGAGGCAGCGCCCGCGAACGGCGAGGCATCCCTTCAAATGGCGCAGGTCTGGGGGCGTCCGACTTGTCCCTCGCCCTGGGTCTATTCGGCCCGCACCGGCGCCTGCATGTGCGCGCGGCGGGGCTATGGCCTGATCGGCGGGCGCTGCGTGAGGGTCGCGGGGCGCTGTCCGCAGAACGGCTATTGGTCGCCGCGCGCGGGAAGCTGCGTCTGCCGCCAGGGCTTCACCTTCCGCGGCGGCCTATGCGTCGATACCGGCCTCGCGGTCGCCGCGCCGCGCGCGGGCGAAAAATGCCTGTGGCCGCTGGTGCCGCTGCCGACGGGGGAGGGATGCGGCTGCGCGCCGGGCTACGGCGAGCGCGGCGGCCAATGCGTCAAGGGCGCGCCGCCGGCCGCGATCGTCGCTGCGGCCGCGGGCGGGGAGGCGAATAAGGACGCGCCCCGCCCGGTGCTGCGCGATCTCGAGCTGCTGCAGAACTGCCTCAAGGAGGCGGGGTACCTCAAGGGCGAGGCGCGCAAATACGTCACCCGCGATGGCTGGACCGCGTTCTGGTTCTTCAAGCGCGACCACCAGGTGGGACGCACCCCCGACGGCTTCCACAATCCCAAGGCGCAGGAGAAGATGCTGGCGCTGTGCCCGAAGCTCGTCGCCGCGACCGCGGCGGGCGAGACCGGGGGTGAAGCGGGGAAGGCCGCGCCCGGCGAGGCCGAGGCCGGAGCGGGGGAGGTC
>CAYVYD010000174.1:1713-5896 GCA_964454415.1 uncultured Hyphomicrobiaceae bacterium
GATCGTCGGCAGCGTCAGATGTGTATAAGAGACAGCTCCCCAACCGCCCAAGGAGCCCGTCGCTTACGCCAAGCCCGAGACGGGCTGCCTGCCGGGCGATCTCTACAACCTGATCCAGCGCACCTATGGCAAGCGGAAGTCGCTGCAGCGCTGCACCGAGACTTGCGTGCCGATTCCCCAGGGGCTGAGCAAGCAGGAGATCTCCGACTACGAGAAGATGCGCGGGATCCGCTGGTGCAAATCGTGCATCGAGCTGGTCTCGCATTTGCCGCTCGACGACATCTTGCGGATCGAGCGCGGCGCCAAGGTGCAGATCTGCACCCGGCCGCCGACCCAGCTGCCGAGCTGGACCCATGCCGGGCGCGGCGGCCGCGAGGCCTACACCAAGGTGCGCGAGATCTTCAGGGCCTATCCGCGCCAGGCCGACCACGGCGGCGACATCGCGGTGATCATCGGCAACGCCACCTACAAGGGCGAGCTGCCGGCGCACGTGACGGCGCATAACGACGCCGATGCGATCTATGCGCTGTTCAGCGAACATCTGGGGTTCCGACAGGCCAACATCATCCACATGCGCGACGCGCGGCTGCGCGACCTGCGCGAGCTGTTCGGCCGGGACGACGCCCATCACGGCGAGCTGTGGCGGCGGCTGCAGAAGCAACCCGAGGCCCGCGTCATCGTCTATTACGCCGGCCACGCGACCACCAGCGCCAACCAAAGCGAGAGCTATCTGCTTCCCGTCGACGCGGTGCGGCACCGCGAGGAGCAGAGCGGCTATCCGATGTCCGAGCTCTATGCCGGCCTGCGCGCGCTCGAGGCGCGATCGGTGACGCTGATGCTCGAGACCAGCTTCGGCCGCGACGTGAGCGCCTTCGTGTTTCCGCCCAACCTGCCCGAGATGGGGGTGCGCGCCTTCCCGCCCAAGCCGGTCGGCGGCCTCACGGTGATGACGGCGGCCGACCGCGACCAGAAGGTGCTGGACGATCCCCATTACGCCATCGGCCTGTTCACCCGCTATCTGATCGAGGGCCTGGCGGGGCAGGCGGACCGGGCGCCGATCGGCAATGGGGACGGGCGGATCGAGGCGGTGGAGCTCTACGCCTACACCGCCCACATGGTGGGGCTGACGGCGCGCAAGTCATACGGGCTGCTGCAGAAACCGGGTTTGAGCCAGAAAAAAAATCTGGTGGTGAGCGGCTTTCCGAAGGCGATGCGCTAGGGGGTCGAGTCGTTCCGAATTGCTCGCGTACTGGGGTGCGCAATTTATGCTATGCGCGCGCGCCTTTCGGCATTAAAAGCGGCGCTTGCGGCGATTGGCCCGCGGGACCCGGCGCTGCCGAACGGTCTTGACGAGATGGGGCGGCCACGATGGCGGACTACGAGACGGCAGAGGCGTTGGTGCGCCGGGAATCGCCGGCGCACCCGGTGCTGTGCGTGCGTCCGCACGCGGCCGAGCGCGCGGGCCGATGGTTCCTCGATCACTTTCCTGGCACGCCGCTCTACGCGCTGAAGGCCAACACCTCGCCGCTCGTGGTCGAGGCGCTGCTGCGCGCCGGCATCGCCAAATTCGACGTCGCCTCGTTGCCCGAGATCGAGCTGGCGGCGGGCCTGCCCGGTGCCGAGCTCTATTACATGAACCCGGTCAAGCCGCGCGAGGCGATCGCGCGCTCCTATTTCGACTTCGGTATCAGGGCGTTCTCACTCGATTCGCAAGGCGAGCTCGAGAAGATCCTGGCCGCGACGGGGGACGCCGGCGACCTGCGGCTTTATGTGCGGCTGGCCTGCCCCAACCCGCATAGCCTGATTCCGCTGGAGGGCAAGTTCGGCGTCGACGCCGCCGGCGCCCCGGCGCTGCTGATGAACGCGCGGCAGGCGGCCGAGCGCCTCGGCATCACCTTTCACGTCGGCTCGCAGGCGCTGACGCCGCAAAGTTTCACCGACGCGCTCGCCATCGTCGGCGAGCGGATTTGCGAGGCGGGCGTCCTGATCGACGCGCTCGACGTCGGCGGCGGCTTTCCGAGCTGCTACGCGGGCGTCGAGCCGCCGCCGCTTTCCGCCTATGCCGCGGCGATCGCCGAGGGCTGCGACCGGTTGGCGATCGGCGAGGGCTGCGAGGTGCTGTGCGAGCCGGGCCGGGCCCTGGTGGCGGAGGCCGAGTCGGTGCTGATCCGCGTCGAGGCGCGACGCGGCCGCGACCTCTACGTCAATGACGGCGCCTTCGGCACGCTCTATGACGGGGCCTATTCGGGCTTCACCTTTCCCGCCCGGCTGGTGCGCCCCGAGACGGGCGCGGCGGCCGCGGCCGAGCCCTTCCGGCTGCTCGGCCCCACCTGCGACAGTATCGACGTGATGCCGGGCCCCTATTGGCTGCCCGGTTGCATCGGCGAGGGCGATTACATCGAGGTCGGGCAGATCGGCGCTTACGGCCGGGTTTTGGCGACCGGCTTCAACGGCTTCGGGCGTTACGGCGAGGCGGTGCTGCGGGACGAGCCGATGGTCTCGATGTATGGGGCGGGCGCGGCCGGCGCGCCCGGCGAAGCGCGCCGCATTGCGCAGTGACACCCCCCCGGACACCCTTGCACGCCGTGCCAGGCTACCGCGCCGCGCCGAACGCCTTCATGGCCGAGGAGGCCGCCGAGGCGCCGCCGCCAGAGGCGGCCCGCGCGCTCCTTATCCCGTTTCCGCTCGAGGCCACCGTCACCTTCGGCGCCGGCGCGGCCAAGGGACCGGAGGCGATCATCGCCGCCTCGGCGGCGCTCGAATCCTATGACGAGGAGCTCGGTTTCAACGCGATGACGGCAGCCGGCGTGGCGACGCTCGAGACGCCGGAGATCGCCAGGCCGCTCGCCGAGGCGATCGATCAGCTCGAGGCGCTGGTGAGCGCCGCGCTCGATCAAGGCAAGCTGCCGTTGACCCTTGGCGGCGAGCACAGCCTGACCGCGGGCGCGATCCGCCCCTTCGCCGCACGCTTTCCCGATCTCGCCGTGCTGCAGTTCGACGCCCATGCCGATTTGCGCCAAAGCTACCGCGGCGAGCGCCTGAGCCATGCCTGCGCCATGGCCCGGGTGCTCGATCACGCCGGCGTCCGGCTCGTCCAGGTAGGGCTGCGCAGCGTCTCGGGCGGCGAGGCGGAGTTCATCGCCGGGAACGAGGGGCGCGTCTTCCCCCACTGGGCGCACGAGAAGGCGGGCTGGGACGTGGCCCAGATCGTCCGCCCGCTCGCGGGCCGGCCGGTCTATGTCTCCTTCGACGTCGATTGCTTCGATTCGAGCCTGATGCCCGCAACCGGCACGCCGGAGCCGGGGGGGTTGTTCTTCGACGAGGCCTGCGCGATCCTGCGCGCCGCCGCCAGGGCTGGCCGAATCGTCGGCGGCGACGTGGTGGAGCTCGCGCCGATCCCCGGCATGGTGGCCTGCGACGTCACCGCCGCCAAGATCGCCTATAAGATTTTGGGGTATGGGCTCACCGCGGGTTGAGGGGAGGTGCGGTCAATCGGGCTCGAGCGAGCCCGCGCGCTGCTTGTCCCGCCCCCTCTTGCCGTGGCCCGCGATCTCGCGGACGAGGGTGGCGAAGGTGGAGGCGACGCTTAGGACGCTGCCCGGCCTGAGCGCCCGCGAGCGGCCCGACTTCTCGCTGCCCTCGACGCCGACCTGGGTGTAGCTGTGGCCCGAGCGGATCAGCTTGATGATTATCTCGGCCTGGAAGCCGAAGCCGGCGCTGCCGATCGCAAGGCCGCGCAAAAGGTCGACGCGGTGAACGGGCAGGCCGTTGTAGTATTTCACGTCGAGGCCGAAGAGCAGGTTGAGCAGGCCGGTGTAGCCGCGGGAGAGCGCGTATCGCAGCGGCGACTTGATGCGCCGCAGATTGGTGATGTAGGGGAGCACCATATCGGCCTCGCCGACCTTGGCGAGGATCGGCGGCAGGCTCGCGGCCGGCAGCCCGCCGTCGCCGCAGAGCAGCATGTAATAGGGGTAGCGGGCCTGCCGCAGCGCCCGTTTGTAGCACTCGCCCAGGCCCTGATTGACCGGGTTGTGCAGCACGCCGGTATCGGCGAGGGATTGGGCGAGCTCCTCCATGATGGCGCCGGTGCGGTCGCTGCTGCCGTCGTCGACGAGGATGAACTCGAACCGGTCGAGCAGGGGTGCCACGGTCGCATGGGCCTGCGTCACGAAGTCGGCGATCA